>JBKEHN010000019.1:0-32925 GCA_046710905.1 Colwellia sp. | reverse complement strand
AGACTTTACTTAAAAACAATAACTTATCCTCAACCCAAGCGCGACGGTGTTCAAAACTTCGCCCTGTAGCATTATCTTCACCACATAAAAAAGCCCTACGAACACAGCGAGAAATGCAGTGATAATAGGGCGTATCGATCAAACTGACCTGTCTTTTTCTTGCAACCGCCATGTGAACCTCGGGTTAAATTATTGATGATTATTTAACCATAGTTCCGCATGATGAATTATTCAATTAGAGTGCCTGTCCTTATTAATTTCAACAGACTTTTTAAGCGGATAAATTCCGCATTTCCGTCAGAGTTACATTTTTACTAATATATTATTGAATAATTCAACTTTACCTTTTAACCAACACATCATCAATAGGTTATAAATTCGTGATTTTGTAATTATTCATTGAAAGTCGGAATTATTCCTTATTTTCGGTGGAAATACGGTTTTTAAATTCAGAGATATTTTTATAATTAATCATTAGAAAAAGCATTGGTTTTTGTTAATTGTTTTCGTCAATAATCCTCACTTTGAAGTCATGCCAATTTGACTTCGTGAACGACCGCAATGGTGGCTTAGTTGCCTATCAAAACACAAACCGATTATCCAATTGATACCTTAAAATGATGACTATATCGATTGTCTTTTTAGTTTTGACCTAGACCATCGAGAGAATTGGTTCTGTAATATATTCAACCGTAATTCCAATTTCTCTTCAACTTCATTCAAAGGGGTAACATTACAAAGGTTTTGTTGTTCAATCTTAATAAGTTTAGCGAGTACCGACTTCCGTTGTGGGTGCTCCATCATATAATAAACAAAAGCCCAACTGGTTGCGTATAATCGCGGTCTTAAGTCAGAATTCCATTGGCTACTACTCGCTGAAAATAAACTCGTTAATGGTAATAACTTTTTAGATATAATATTGTTATTTGTCCAATCACTATTAGGGTAGACTTTAGCTGAATTACCTACCACTTCAATAAATTCACTATACTCAGCAAGTCCTTCATTTAACCACCTTGGCGTATAACCAATAATAGCGCGGTTAACTGCATGTGTTGCCTCATGAGCTGCGGTTCTCATTGTTCGTTCATTATTTCTTAACAAGAGGTATGCCTGATTATTTCCGTGACTATAAAAACCATTAATATTGTCTGCGTTAGACATATTATGTTGCTTTTTAACTTGTTCAAAAGCTACTTTAGACTGGTATATACGTAAGTTGATATCTACTTTCTTTAATGAATCCTTATCTAAAAGGTTTCCGTATAATTCAAATAACTTATTCAACTTCACGGTAAGAGTTTGATTGAAGTCGTAAGGTAAGCTTTCAGTATTTAAGTCAAGAGTGAAGTAATCAAAAACCTTTTCACCTGCGTAACTGAGTAATTCAAAATGCTCTTCATCTGGTGCTTTATCGCTAACATGATAAACATCCTTATCATCAGTCCACGTGTAAATATTACCGACCTTTTTATATTTCACCTCACCTAATGAGGTATCTACACAAACACGCCGACTACCAACTTCTACATGTGAATAAATCTGCCCCATATCATCTGTTTCGCCTACCTTGAGCTGAATTTCAACCGTTTCATTTCCTGAGTTTATTATGGTTTCAACGTCTAACTCTTGAATAGCTAAAAACAATGACTCAAACCATCTAATGCTTTGAGCCACTTGAGGTGGTAAATCAAGTTTTTCCTCTACTAAATGGTTAGCGAGGAGAACGCTACCAATACATGCGATAACGGTCAAAAGTATAAATAATATTTTACGTATCAAAACTCAATCCTTAAGTTTACGCCCACATATGGGAAGGTAAATGAATACATAAATATGGGTAGTTCAAGGTAGTAGTCTACCAAAATCAATTACAGTTATGTTCTGTAAAGCACTTTAATAACATGCCAACCAAATTTAGTTTTAACGAGATGAGGCTCTAATATCGCGCCCTTAAAGGCGATTTTATCAAACTGAGGTACCATTTGACCTCGTTTAAACTCACCTAAATCACCACCCTTTTTACCCGACGGGCATGACGAGTATTTTTTAGCTAACGTTTGAAACTTAGCACCTTTAGCTAACTGCTTAATAATATCTTCGGCAATTTCTTTGTGCTTAACCAATATATGAAGTGCGTGCGCTGTAGCTGCCATGAGAAAACCTTTTTAATAGCATTTGTTAACTAATACCAATTCTATTAAATTACTGCCCATTTGTGCTGGTTAAAATACTCCATGTCAGCGTTGCTCTCAATCCCAATAGCCAGCTATTGCTCAATCGAGCGCCTTGCACTGATGTATTTTTCCTATGCACAGCAAGATCACAAACTTAATGTAATTGGTATAAACTAGTTTAGCATTATCTTTCGGATATAAAAAAACCCCGACTCTTTCGAATCAGGGCTTTCTATATATGGTACCGCAGGACGGACTTGAACCGTCACTTCTTTCGAAACCGGATTTTGAATCCGGCGTGTCTACCAATTCCACCACTGCGGCTTAAAATTTCGTGTTAAGAGTATTATATCAACTTTTAACTTAAATACTTAATAGTCAGCGACTTACTTGTAAAAATGGTAACTTTTTAATCGCCATATATACTAATTTCATCACGCTGGTATTAACTTTTATAACTTAAAGATTTATGCTTTCCATGCAGAGGATTTTAAATCCGTCGAGATCACCAATTTAGTGAGCCACTAACTTTAGCTATGAGCTAAAGAGGGAGGCATTATACGAAACTTATTGCAGTAAGCAACAAGTTTTTCACTCGTTCACTATCCTCAGGCATCAAGTGTCGTTTATTTGTGCAATCGTCTTACATTCTGTGCGCATTTAAAAAAATATCTACAGCCTGAGTTACTTGATCGATGATTTCTTCATCGCTGACTTTTTGATTTGGTAATAATAAACTTCGAGTATGTAATGGACCTTTGGCCATTTCAAGCAACATTTGTGCACTAAAGTGACAATTTTTAATTTTTATTATTTTTTTATCAGTCAACCAGGTCAAATAATCAACTAGTGGTATAACGCCCGCCATCGGCCCTTTTTGATAAATCATCTCACCCAATTCAGGGAACTTCACTACTTGTTGTACCACTAAACGAAACAGTGACATCAAATCCGCTGATAACATGCCTTGTACAAACTTGTAGCACACTTGGATCAGTGCTTGCTTAGCATCCAGCTCTCGATTTATCAAAGTCAAAATTTCAGACTGTACTTTGACTTGTCTTTGAACAACAGCCATCAACAAGCCTCGTTTATTGCCAAACTCATTATAGATAGAGCGTCTTGAGCCGCCTGCTTCATTAATGATCATTGCTAAAGATGTTTCATCAAACCCTTTATGATAAAAAAGATTTTTGGCTGCATCTAAGATCAAAAGGCCTCTTGGGCTGAGTTTCATTAGTTCTAAAGTACTGTCTTTAACCATTTAAGATTGCCGTTATTATAAATATATTATTGACTTTGGTACTATATAGTACCAAGATATGCGGTACTATGTAGTACCAATTATAAATTTTAGTCAAAATGCACTTTACTCATAGGGATATCCCTGCATTTTGCTTAGCCAAAAGAACCTAAAGGAAGACGTATGCGCGCGCTCTTATTTACATTTTTTTTTACAGTTACTGCTCTATTACTCGTTGGGTGTAATGAATCCGCTAAAGAAATTACTAAACCAATTCGTCCAATAATGTGGACAAAGGTAGCAATATCTCCTTTTGAACAAATCCGTACTCTATCTGGTATTGTTGCTCCCGTTGAAGCAACCAAACTTAGTTTTGAAGTACAAGGAAAAATTCAAAGTATTGAAGTAAATTTGGGTAATGATGTCGTTAAAGGGCAAGAACTTGCCCGCTTAAATCAGCGAAATTTTAATTTGGGGCTTCAATCTGCACAAGCGCAATACCAACAAGCTAAAGCAACCTTGATTGATGCTAAAAATAGTTATAATCGTTATGAAAAACTACTTAAACAAGGCGTTGTGTCACAATCGGGTTTTGATAATGCTAAGGCTACTTTTGATGCTAGTAAAAGTGCTGCCGATGTTGCCCAAGCGCAGCTAGATATTGCCAGTAAAAATTTACAAGATAGTATTTTATTAGCACCCTATGACGGCATTATTACCAAACGTTTATTTGAACCGTCTCAGCAAATATCACCAGGGGAATCTGTTTTTGAAATTGAAGGTAATCATGGCTTAGAGGTTCATATCTTAGTACCTGAAACCCTTATTCGAGAATTACGATTGCACACTATTCTTCCTATTAATTTTCCAGTTTTACCTGAATTAGCTATGCAGGGCCAAATTACAGAAATAGGTACTCGCGCTGAATTTGCCAATGCTTTTCCGGTAACGGCAGTATTACAAGGTGATAATCCCTTACTGCGTGCAGGCATGACAGCAGAAGTAGAGTTCTCCTTTTTAGGTACTGGCAGAACAGGCCATAAAGGTGACGTTCTTCTTATCCCGGCAACCGCATTAAGTGCTGGCTTAGCACAAAAAGTGTATGTTTTTGTATATAATCCTGAAACACAGCAAGTGGCTAAAACTCAAGTACAGACAGAAAATATTTTCAAAAATGAAGTGTTCATATCATCAGGCTTAAAGCACGGCGATATTATTGCTACAGCGGGTGTTAGCTTCTTACGTGATGGACAACAAGTCAGTTTGATAGATAACAGCATTCAGCGTTTTAATTAAGTGGAATTTTGATGAACATTACTCAACTGGCTTTTACCTACCAAAAAAGCGTATTGTTAATTATTACGGTATTACTTGTTAATGGCCTTTTTGCCTACTTCACATTACCAGCACAAGAAGATCCAACTATTACCATTCGTGAAGCGATTGTTAGTACCTCCTTTCCAGGTATGGCACCCGATAGAATAGAACAGTTAATCACTAAAAAATTAGAAGAAGAAATACGAAAAATACCACAAGTCAAAGAAATAAAATCTAGCTCTGCTACTGGTATATCTATCATTCACGTTAAAATTTATGATCGTTATTTTAACCTTGATGATATTTGGCAAAACCTACGTAATAAAGTAACCGCTGCACATAAAAAGATGCCCTCAGGTACGCATACTCCTTTTGTTAACGATGAGTTTGGTGATGTATCCGTTGTTACTTTAGCGCTAACCGCTGATGGTTTTGATCTGGGTGAAATGTATGATATTGCCCAGCATATTCGCGATACCTTGTATGGTGTAGAGGGTACCAAAAAAATTGAAATTTTAGGTCGACAAGAAGAGCGTATTTTCTTAGAGGCATCTAATGCGAGGCTTGCTCAGTTAGGCATTTCTCCACAATCACTTATCAGTGAATTACAAAAACAAAATATTATCCGCTCTGGTGGCCAAGTGAACACAGGAGCAATCAGTTTTATTGTTGAACCCTCTGGTAATTTCAATAGCTTAGCAGATATTGGTGATACCTATATTAGTATTCCTAATACTGAAGATTTTATCGCACTAAAGGATGTTGTTTCTTTACGCCGTGATTTTATCGATCCACCAGATAAAACTGCCTACTTAAATGGTCAATCAGCGATATTCTTTGCCATCTCGATGTTGCCAGAAAATAATCTTTTAGAATATGCTCCTCGAGTATTAAGTAAAATCAATGAAATCGAATCAAGTTTATCTATCGGCTACAACCTTGAAATTGCCACTTATCAAGCAGACCAAGTAGAAAAAACTATTAATGGTGTTTCTGTTAATGTATTACAAACGTTGGCAATTGTATTAGTAGTTGTTATTTTATTTTTAGGTTTACGCACCGGTCTTATTGTTGGTGCTATCGTGCCTTTTGTTATGCTCACCACACTAAGTATAATGCAATTTAGTGACATGAAACTCGAACGAATGAGTTTAGCGACACTAATTATATCGCTGGGTTTATTAGTTGATAATGGTATTGTTATCGCTGAAGACTTCAAACGTCGATTAGAAGATGGTGAAGATCGCTATAATGCCATGTTGCAAGGTAGTAAAGAACTCGCTATTCCGTTACTGAGCTCATCGGTTACGACTATTCTATTTTTCTTACCATTGATGTTAGCTGAACATGTTGCTGGCGAATATACTCGTTCTATTTCACTCGTTATTCTTATTACCTTACTAACAAGCTGGATATTAGCTTTATGTGTTACCCCGCTGTTATGTTACTTCTTTATTATACTCCCTAAAGATAAAGGGACTAAAGTTAGTAAATCTGAAAAGCCAGACCCAGGTAAATTCTATCGTTGCTATGAAACGTTTTTACATTGGTTACTCAAACATAAAGCCCTATTTATGACGACTATGCTAGCGTTGTTTATTGGCTCAATTATCTCGATGGAGTATGTCGCCAAGCAATTCTTTCCTGATTCAGATCGTACTCAAATCCTAGTTAATATCGACTTGCCTAATGGCACTTCATCAACAGAAACTAATCGCCAGATGAAGGATATTTTCACTTGGTTAGAGGATGATGAACGTTTTAATTATATTGATAGTTATTCCGCCTATGTTGGCTTTAGTGGCCCAAGATTCGTGATGTCGCTTAACCCTGAAGATCCTGCACAAAATAAAGGTTTTATGGTATTAAACGTTAAAGATAATACTGATATCAGTGCCACAGTACTAAAACTTGATGAACAGATTGAACATGATTTTCCAAACGTATCTGCACGCGTAAAAAAAATGTTTTTAGGTCCGTCAGACTCAAGTACGATTAAAATTCAAGTAAAAGGACCAGACAAAGACGTTATCTATAAAAAAGCACAGCAGATAATGGCCGTATTGCACGATGTTCCTAATACTATCGATATACGGACTGATTGGGAAAACTTAATTACTAAAATTGATGTACAAATAGATCAACATAGAGCCAAGCGATCTGGCCTTACCTCTGAAGAAATTGCACAAGCGTTAGAGGCTTATTTCTCTGGTTCGAAAATTACTGAATTTCGAGAAGATGATAATATTATTCCCATAGTACTGCGGGCCGAGCAAGCAGAACGTCAAAGCTTAGATAGGCTTAGAACCCTCAATATTTATTCAAATAAGACAGGTCAAACAGTGCCTTTATTTCAAGTGGCTAACTTAGCACCGTACAATCAGTTTTCGATTATTCATCACGAGGATTTGTTTCGTACTATTAGTATTCAAGCAAGAAACTCTGCTGTAGCTGCTGAAGATCTTAAGCAAATTATTGATGCAAAAATTCAGGCATTAGCCGCTGACTTACCGTTAAACCATAGTATTGAATATGATGGCGTAATTAAGGAGTCTCGTGCTGCTCAAAAAGCCTTAGGTGCTAGTATGCCGATAGTATTAGGTTTAATCTTAATATTATTAGTCGCGCAATTTAATTCTTTTAGACAAGCGGCTGTGATCGCCTTAACCATTCCACTATCATTTATCGGAGCAGTGTTAGGACTATTTTTGATGCAAGCTCCATTTGGTTTTATGGTGACCCTAGGGCTATACAGCTTAGCAGGTATCATTATCAATAACGCCATTGTATTGATTGATAGAATTAAAATTGAAACTGCATCAGGAAAATCTGACTATCAAGCTGTGGTTGATGCCTGTTTAACAAGACTACGTCCAATAACTATGACAACAATCACCACAGTGATGGGCCTATTACCCTTAATTATTGGTAAGGATCCCTTGTTTTATGGTATGGCTAATGTGATTGCCTTTGGTCTAGGTATTGGCACTATTTTAACCTTAGCGGTAGTTCCTGCCCTCTACTGTGGCTTTTATAAAATCACCAATACTTGCAACAGTTAAACCCAAGTAAAGTTACCCTAGTTAGCGAATATCTACTGAACTAATCAGTTAATTAATTCAGTAGATATTCGCATTACTTTAAATACAGCATAGACAAAATAGCTAACGTTTAATGATAGGAAGGTTAGATTTTTATTTAATTTCCTCTGCCTACATATCCTCCCCATTTAAATCCGTTGCTTACGTTAACTAACAGGGATACTCAATTGAGATAAACTTTGTTAAGCTACTGACATTATTTTACGCTATTCTTATACCACTTTTCTTAATGTAGTGTTCAAGATTCAATAAGGATAAATGTTCAAGTTCAAGTTCAAGGCGCGCTCAACCCCAATAGCTGGCTATTGGGGTTGAGCGTAACGCAGAAATTGTAGATTAAGGTCATTTGAAGATGAACAATTAATTAGTACAATTTTTATTAAACGTAAAAACTCAATATAAAGAAGATTAAATGACTGATACTATCCCTCACACAGCCTCAACCAGTTTCCCTCGCGCTGGCTTTCGACGTCGCTTTGGCTCATGGATTTACGACCTATTGATTGTTATCGCTATTTTTATGCTCTCAGGTTATGTCTGTGTGGCGCTTTTTGTCGCTTTAGATGCGGCAGGAT
Organism: Colwellia sp.; assembly: GCA_046710905.1. Taxonomy (GTDB): domain Bacteria; phylum Pseudomonadota; class Gammaproteobacteria; order Enterobacterales; family Alteromonadaceae; genus Colwellia. The sequence continues at coordinate 24,512 of JBKEHN010000019.1, read as the reverse complement.
TAATAGCAATCACCCGCAGTGGCTTTGGTATTGACTGGAATGCTTCACATAGTGCTTACAAAGTAGCCTTTAATAGCTGGTGTGTTGCTTGGGTTTGTATATTTTTTGTTTATTTTTGGGCTAAAAAAGGTCAAACATTAGGTATGAAAGCGTGGCGGTTACGCGTGCAAAACCAAGACGGTTCATTAATAAGTAAAATGTCAGCCATTAAACGTTTAGTACCAACTCTACTTGGTTTAGGCAGTTTGATTGTACTCTTCGATAGAAAAAACAAATTAAGTCTACAAGATAGACTAACCAATACTGAAGTGGTGGTGCTTTCATTAGAAGCCAATAGAGGCCGTTTATAGCCTTATTGATTATCAAAAAAATGCTATTCATTTTATGAATAGCATTTTTTGTGGTAGGTGTAGATTGTATTATTTTACTAAGCTAAAAAGCCCTAAGCGCCTTTCTTGCCAATGATATACCAAGCAACGCTGATAAAAACTAGGCTTGGCATCATTGCCCCTAGCACCGGAGGTAGTTGATAAACTAAACTTAATGAACCCAGTACTTCGTTAGAGATAAAAAATAAAATCCCTGTGAATACTCCCATCATAATACGTGCGCCCATAGAGACTGAACGTAATGGACCAAAAATAAACGATAAAGCGACTAATAACATGACAGCAACAGTTAATGGTTGCATGATCTTTCGCCAAAAAGCGAGCTCGTAACGACTAGGGTCTTGTTCATTAGCTTCTAAATAATCTAAGTAATCAATCAAACCTCGCAAAGAAAGTGACTCAGGTGTAACAGTTACTACGCCAAGCTTTTTTGGTGTTAGTGATGAGTTCCAAATTTTCTTTTCATGATTTTTAGTAATAATTACATCATCAGTTAACAAAAATTCCTCAACATCAGTCAAGAGCCAGCTTTTGTCTTGATAAATTGCACTTTTCGCAGAAAGCCAACTATCAATTTTTAACTTTTCATTAAAGCCATAGATTTGTATTCTCTTCAACTGACCTTTGTCCAATACTTCACCAATATTAACAAAGTAATCTCCATCTTTAGCCCAGACACCATTCTTAGAGGCAATTAAACTACCACCCGAAATGGCTTGCGCACGAATTTCACGCGCTTTCGCTTCACCACTGGGCGCCAGCCATTCACCAATGGACATACTGATAATAATTAATAAAATAGCGGTTTTCATCACCGATTTAATAATATCTAAGCGTGACAAACCCGCAGCTTGCATCACAATAAGTTCACTATTACTCGCTAACATACCTATAGCGATTAAACCGCCAATGAGTGCAGACATAGGAAAGAACACTTCTACATCACGCGGCACAGCATACAATACATATAATGCTGCATGGGCTAAATCGTAATTACCTCGCCCTATAGCACGCATTTGTTCAACAAACTTAATTATGCCACTGACACTAACAAAAACCGCTAAGGTAACAAAAGTAGTCGAAGCAATAACACGACCAATATATAAATCAAGAATACGCATTAATTACCCTTAACGTCTGTAATAAATTTAATACTACCGCTCAAATAGGCACTAACAGAAACAGCTAAGGTTGTAAAAGTCGTCGAAGCGCTACTATAAGTAAATCGACCGATATATAAATCAAGAATACGCATTAATGTTTCTCGCCATGCTCAGAATCATCAGCAGACTTATGTTTTTTATTCCTAAAACTTGGTAATTTAGCTTTGATAATTCGGCCACTACTTCGCCCTTTCATTAACAACATAACCCCGACAAATAAAGCACTTATGTGTATGGGCCAAAGCCCAATCACACTTGGAATAGCATTCTTTTCAATAGCTGAACGCATTGACGTTAGCAATAATAAATACCCTAAAAACAACATCAAGGCTGGTAGCATTTTGGCAAATTTGCCTTGCCTTGGGTTAACTACACTTAACGGCACAGCTATAAAAACAAGGATAATACAAGCTAGAGGAAAAGCGATTCGCCATTGAATAGTAGCGCTATAGGCTGAATCTAACTCGGGAGGAATATTGGTATACAACTCCAGCGTTGTTAAGGCGCTTAATTTTCGGTGCTGATGTTCAACTTCTTGATCTTTAATTTGTATATAATATTTGTCGAACGCCACTGACTGGAATTCTTTACTATCAATATCTCTGTGGTAACGAATACCATCACCAAGCACTAACTGTTGAGAGCCCTGCTCATCTTCAAAAACCTTACCTGTTTTAGCGTACACTAAACTCGAATTGATAATACTTGCTCCAGTATTGTCACCTTGAGGTAACTGCGCTACAAATACCTTATTGAAGCTATTGGTTTCTCGGTCTTTATCATGAATAAAAACTACCGCATCTTGATTACCCGTTTGTTGAAAACGCCCAGAAACTAACGCACTCAGCCCTGAATCGGCTGCGAGCTCTTCTTTAACCGTATATTGGTATTCCGAAGCTAGTGGCGCAAGATATAAAGTGAAAATTCCCGTAAGAATAGCAGTAATAACCGCCAGTACTAAAGTGACTCGCACAACATACCATTCACTAACACCACAAGCATGTAACACCGTCATTTCACTGTCCGCATAAATACGGCCATAAGCAAGTAAAACGCCTAAAAACAGACTCAACGGTAGAATAAACGAAGCCAGATCAGGTATTTTTAAGGCAATAAAAGTCATCACCAGTTGTCCAGGAATACTTCCTTCTGAAGCATCCCCAAGTACACGGACAAATTTTTGACTGATAAAAATAGTCATCAACACTAAAAACACGGCTAATTGTGTTTTGGCGACTTCTTTTAATAAATAACGAAAAATGATCACAAAAAGATCCCGTAAAAACTTAGTTTTTTTCTGACATATTGGCAAATATTGAGTAAACTTGTCGTTTTCATAAGTAAACTATATAGTCAGTGTCTAACTAACATTGATGAGTGCGAGTATAATTATAGCCCTTAGCGATATCAATTGAATAGACAAGAGTGCTATTTTTTATTTATTTTAGCAAGTTATAGCAAACAGATTGCTATAACTTGCTAAATAAACACCTTATAAAATTGTAAAAGGAAAAGTCATGGAGTTCAGTGTAAAAAGCGGCAGTCCCGAAAAACAACGTAGTGCTTGTATTGTTGTTGGTGTTTTTGAGCCACGCAGACTTAGCGGTACAGCCGAACAGCTTGATGAAATCAGTGAAGGCTACATTAGTAACCTTTTACGCAAAGGAGATTTAGAAGGTAAATCAGGACAGATGTTGTTATTACATCACGTGCCTAATATCTTAAGCGAACGCGTTTTACTAGTAGGCTGTGGTAAAGAAAGAGAGCTTGATGAACGTCAATATCGTCAAATTATTACTAAAACAATTAATACATTAAATGAAACAGGTTCAATGGAAGCGGTATGTTTCTTATCTGAATTACATGTTAAAGGTCGTGATATTTATTGGAAAGTTCGCCAAGCAGTAGAAGCCGCACAAGAGGGTTTATACAGTTTCGATAGCTTAAAAACACGTAAAGCTGAGGCTCGTCGGCCTTTACGAAAAATTATTTTCAATGTACCAACTCGACGTGAATTACCTATTGGTGAACGTGCCGTAACCCATGCTTTAGCAATTTCTGAAGGTATTACTACCTGTAAAAATGTTGCTAACATGCCGCCGAACATTTGTAATCCAGCCTATCTTGCTGAACAAGCGAAGATTCTTGAAAATGATTATGACAATGTTACAACGACTATAATTGGCGAAAAAGAAATGGAAGAGCTGGGTATGGGTTCATACCTAGCTGTTGGTCGTGGTTCAGTCAATGAGTCACTAATGAGTATCATTAAATATGATGGTGCCGCTGATGATTCAAAACCACTAGTATTAGTGGGTAAAGGTTTAACATTTGATAGTGGCGGTATCTCATTAAAGCCTGGTCTGGGCATGGATGAGATGAAATATGACATGGGTGGTGCTGCCGGTGTATTAGGTGCAATGCACGCACTTGCTGAGCTGCAATTACCGATTAATGTTATTGGTATTTTAGCCGGCTGTGAAAATATGCCAAGCAGTAATGCCTATCGTCCAGGTGATATATTAACGACTATGTCTGGTCAAACCGTTGAAGTGCTTAATACCGACGCTGAAGGCCGTTTAGTCTTATGTGATGCGCTTACCTATGTTGAACGTTTTAACCCTGATGCGGTTATTGATGTAGCTACCTTAACTGGCGCTTGTGTTGTTGCTTTAGGCGCACATGCAACAGGCTTATTAAGTAGTCATAATCCTCTTGCCCATGAGTTATTGAATGCTTCGGAACAAAGTGGTGATAGAGCATGGCGCTTACCATTATGGGATGACTATCAAGATCAACTTGAAAGTCCATTTGCTGACTTTACCAATTTAGGTGGCAAAGAAGCGGGCACTATTACTGCCGCTTGTTTCTTATCTAAATTTACTAAGAAATATAACTGGGCGCATTTAGATATTGCCGGCACCGCATGGCGTGGTGGTAAAAACAAGGGTTCAACAGGTCGCCCTGTAAGTATGCTAACGCAGTTTTTACTTAACCGTTCTGGTCAAGAGCAAGGCGAGTAATTGTAGGGGAGAATTTATTCTCGATGATCAAGCTCATACACAAGTATGAGCTTGATCACGGTTAAGGCCGCTACTACAAATTAAATTAGGCAAGAATGATGCAAACCCAAGTAATGTTTTATCTACTTAAGGATGAGGTTAAAGTTGAAAGGATAAATGAAAAAGAACAAGATACTCGTTCTGCGATTTATCATGCTTGTTTGCAAGCCAGTCATTTCTATCGTCAAAATCAGCGTGTCTATATTTATGCACAAGACCAGCAACATGCTGAACAAATTGATGAGATGCTTTGGGCATTTGATAGTGACAGTTTTGTACCACACAACCTCGTAGGTGAAGGTCCAAAACAGGGGGCTATGGTTGAGATAGGTTATCAAGCACCACAAGGGCGTCGTCCTGTGCTTATTAATCTAAACAGTGAAACACCTACTTTTGCCAATCAATTTCAATTCATCGTTGATTTTGTACCCTGCGATGAAACACGTAAACAACAAGCGAGAGAACGCTTTAAAACCTGCCGACAATGGGGATTTCAAGTTGATAATCAAGCGATAACCGTTGTATAAAAAGCGACTAGTTAGTAGCTTCTGTTGACATAAGCATTAATACAAGAGTTGGCACCAAGATAAATTCTAACAATAGAAAAGACTCAATAAACACAAAACAGAAACCTAATTCAATAAACGTTGCATTTACTTTGCTACAATTTTACTTTGTTGCGCCTTCACAGGTAAAAAGCACTGATAACTTTACTAATGAATAGTGCGGCAACAAAATATCGAACAACTATTAAAACTATTACCGGATAAAATGATGGAAAAAACCTTTAACCCTACCGAGATTGAACAGTCCCTTTATACTAGCTGGGAAGAGCAAGGATACTTCAGCCCAACCGGTGAAGGTGAGAGTTACAGCATTGCTATTCCACCACCAAATGTTACGGGTAGCTTACATATGGGTCATGCTTTTCAGCAAACCATCATGGATACGCTTATTCGTTACCAACGTATGCAAGGTAAAAATACCTTATGGCAAACCGGTTGCGATCATGCGGGTATAGCAACACAAATGGTCGTTGAACGTAAGATTGCCGCAGAAGAAGATAAAACCCGTCATGACTATGGTCGTCAAGGGTTTATCGATAAAATTTGGGAATGGAAAGAGGAGTCTGGTGGTACTATTGGCAAACAAATGCGCCGCTTAGGTAACTCTATCGATTGGACGCGTGAACGCTTTACTATGGATGACGGTATGTCTGAAGCAGTACAAGAAGTATTTGTACGTTTATTTGAAGATGACCTTATTTACCGTGGTAAACGCTTGGTAAATTGGGATCCAAAATTCCATACCGCTATTTCTGATTTAGAAGTAGAAAACAAAGATAAAAAAGGCCACATGTGGTACTTGCGTTATCCATTAGCTGACGGTGCAAAAACAGCAGAAGGCCTTGATTATTTAGTGGTTGCCACAACACGACCTGAAACAATGCTTGGTGATACCGGTATTGCAGTAAACCCTGAAGATCCTCGTTATAAAGACTTAATTGGCAAACAAGTATTATTACCGCTAGTTAACCGATTAATTCCAATTGTTGGCGATGACCATGCCGATATGGATAAAGGCACGGGTTGTGTAAAAATCACTCCTGCTCATGATTTTAACGATAATGAAGTAGGTAAGCGTCATGCGCTACCACAAATCAACATTTTTGATAAAGACGCGGCGGTATTAGCAAACGCTGAAGTTTATGATACCAAAGGTGAAGTATGTAACGCTTACGATACTGAATTACCAAGCGACTTCGCTGGTATGGATCGCTTTGTTGCCCGTAAAGCTATCGTCGCTAAATTTGACGAATTAGGTTTATTGGTTGAAGTAAAAGATCATGATTTAGTAGCACCCTACGGTGATAGATCGGGCGTTATCATTGAGCCGCTGCTAACAGACCAATGGTATGTACGTGTTGAAAAATTAGCAGGCCCTGCGGTTGAAGCGGTTAAAGATGGTCAAATTGAATTTGTACCTAAGCAATATGAAAACATGTATTTTTCTTGGATGAATAATATCCAAGATTGGTGTATTTCACGTCAACTTTGGTGGGGACACAGGATCCCAGCCTGGTATGACGAAAACGAAAAAGTCTATGTTGGCCGTACTGAAGAAGAAGTTCGTGCAAACAATGATATTGCTGTTGATATGAAGTTAAGACAAGATGATGATGTACTTGATACTTGGTTCTCATCGGCCTTATGGACTTTTTCTACTTTAGGTTGGCCAAAAGAAACTGAAGATTTAAAAACCTTCCATCCTACTGATGTATTGGTGACAGGTTTTGATATCATTTTCTTCTGGGTTGCGCGCATGATCATGATGTCGATGCACTTCAACAAAGATGAAGATGGTAAAGCACAGATACCTTTCAAGAAAGTCTACATGACTGGTCTTATTCGTGATGAAAATGGCGATAAGATGAGTAAATCAAAAGGTAATGTTATTGATCCATTAGATATGATTGACGGTATTTCTCTTGAAGATTTATTGAAAAAACGTACCGGTAACATGATGCAGCCTAAGCTGGCCGCTAAAATTGAAAAACTGACCAAAAAAGAATATCCAGAAGGTATTGAAGCTCACGGTACTGATGCTTTACGTTTTACTCTAACGTCTGTTGCGACAACAGGACGTGATATTAGCTGGGACATGAAACGTTTAGAAGGTTACCGTAACTTTACCAATAAATTATGGAATGCTAGCCGATACGTAATGATGAACACCGAAGAATTTGATTGCGGTCAAGCCTCTGCTAGTCAAATGGAGCTATCACTTGCGGACCGTTGGATCATTGGACAATTCGAGCAAACAGTAAAAACAGTTCATGAAGCCTTTGATACCTATCGTTTCGATCTTGCCTCTCAAGCGTTGTATGAATTTACCTGGAATCAATTCTGTGATTGGTATTTAGAGCTTACTAAGCCAGTGTTATTTAAAGGTAATGAAGCGCAACAGTGTGGCACGCGTCATACCTTAGTAAACGTTTTAGAAGGATTGTTACGCTTAATGCACCCTATCATGCCGTTTATTACTGAAACTATTTGGCAGCGTGTTCAGCCATTAAGTGATTTTAGTAAAAAGGGTGATTCAATCATGATTCAGGCTTTCCCACAATTTAACGAAAGTAATTGTGACCTGCAAGCGATTGACGATTTAGAATGGGTTAAACAATTTATCATTGCTATTCGAAATATTCGTGGTGAAATGGATATATCACCAAGTAAAGAATTACCGGTATTACTTAAAAATGTCAATGACAACGATCAACGTCGTTTAAATGAAAATCAGCAATTCTTAAGTTCACTAGCAAAACTTGAAAGCATTACCGTGTTAACTGACAATGAGCAAGGTCCCGCATCAGCATCCGCTGTAGTAGGCGATTTATCTGTACTTATACCAATGGCAGGTTTAATTGATAAAGAAGCTGAACTAGCTCGTTTAGATAAAGCGATAGACAAGCTTGAAAAAGATGCTGCGAGAACACGTGGCAAGCTTGGTAATGAAAATTTTGTTGGTAAGGCACCCGCAGCTGTTATTGATAAAGAAAAAGCAAAACTAGCAGACGCCGAATCAGCACTTGTTAAAATGCAAGAGCAAAAAGATCAAATAGCTGCGCTCTGATCTACTAGAGTGAGCTAAAGAAATAAGCTAAAAACTAAAAATGACGGCTACATTAAATAGCCGTCATTTTTATTACCCACGTCCCCATACCTATTGAAAACTCTACTTAATTGATTATTAACCCTACCTTTGATGGTTACTCTCATTTAAGCAAAGAAAATTTGAACTAATCTGTTTTTTTATAAAGCAAATTAAAATCAACTATGCTAGACTACTTTCGCGTTGAGTTCTTGCGTTGCAGATGAAGGTTTATACTGACTTTTGTTGTAGTTTTCTATCTGATGCACACAGTGTACTGATTATTCTACACAGGCAGGTTTAGACAATGCAAACTATTGTTTGAAACAATGATTGTGTCGAATATGGTTTGTTTCCTTCCTCTTACTGTGTTTTTAGTAGAGGGCACTTACTCGGGTGAAAACGGTTTCTACCTATTTTGGGATAGAGCCACAATATTATTTTATGATTACAGGAAAATGTTAGTATGTCTGATACAGTTACTGGTAAAGTTAAATTTTTCAACGAAACTAAAGGTTTCGGTTTTATAGAGCAAGAAAATGGTCCTGACGTGTTTGTTCACTTCAGCGCTATCTCTGGAGACGGTTTCCGTACTCTAGCTGACGGTCAAGCAGTTACTTTTACTGTAAAACAAGGTCAAAAAGGCCCTGAAGCAGAAAACGTACTAGCTGTATAAGTTTAACTTATAAGCTAATCTAAAAAAACGAAGCATGAGTTTATCTCGTCCTTCGTTTTTTTGTGTCTACTATTTAATAAAATAAAATAGAGAAAAAAATCAGTTTAAAATAACCAGTGACTTCAACCTACCTCAATAACATTATAAACCAAATTTGTAGTATCCCTTTCTTAGCAATTCAATTACCCAAATAAAACCTGTTAGGCAAAAGGCTAATGTTAATAAGGCAAAGAATGTAATTTGGCCATTATTAAAACCACCGACCGAGCCCTGACCAAGAAAAGGGTAATCCATAAAATGTAGCATAAAGAAAAAATCAACAAAACGTTTATCCTCATTACTATGGCCAACTAAGCGTCCTGAACTCGCATCTACATAAACACTCGTCTCTAAGTTATCTAAAAAATTAATCTGCCAAACAGTATTTTTTTCTTTGAACATATCAGCAATAGGTGGCTCAAGTATCACTACACTACTGATGTTACCTACTCCTTTATAACTTGCTTGCGCTAGCTGACTTGCGACATTACTATCAACAATTAACTCTGCTCCTGTATAGGCATCTAACAAGCTGTGATCACTCTTAAAATGGCTATAAAGTCCTTTTTCATGGGTTAATAAGTAGTAAGGCTGACCTAGTCGCTGTACCAAAGTAACTTCACTCACTGGTACATGACTCATTGCGATAATTGAATTGGGGTTGAGTAAACGCTGGTTATCAATTTTTTCGACTACAACCGCCTGCTTATTATAGTTACCACGCGCTTTATTGTGATCCATCAAATTAAAAAATAACCCAGTACCTAGCCAAATTAATAGTTGTATAAAAACTAATAACGATAACCATTTGTGTAATGATTTAATGGTTGATAACTTAAATAGCTTCGATTTATGCTGATGAACTTGTCTCATTGGCTATCTCCGTCTTAGTAGCTTTGATATTTTTCTACTTGGTTTTTTTAGGATGATAGTGCTTGGGAGTAAGGCGATAATACGTTAGTACTAAGCCAAATATGCTGCCAATAAAGGCAAGCACAGTAAATAAAAGTAATAACTTATTATCGGCTTCACCATCGATATAATCCATAACATGAAAGACAAACATCCAATCAAATATTCGCCAGTAGGTATGCCGCTTCGTTACTAATTGTCCAGAGTTAGCACTAATATAAAAGCTAGGACTGGAAAAATCATCAAAATCAACTCGCCATACGGGTAAATGTCTATGATTTAATTCACTAGGAGAGTCACCAGTAAGCAACAGCACTTTTTCGATATTTACACTGTTATCGTGATAGTTCTCTATCGCGATAGAAACCGCTAACTGCTGGCTAATTGGCGATAGTTGCTGACCATCAAGCGCTGAAATAAGCACTTTCTTTTTATCAATATTAAAGCGGTAAACTGCTTGTTTTAACATCAAGCCAAGCTCTATTTTTGTCGCCTGAGGATATGCTACCAACAGCTCTTTAAAAGAGTATTCAACTTGCTCAGGGGAAAGGATTTTCTGCTTTTTGGCTACTAAGGTATCCCCATGAATATAATCAATATCCATTAGCACCATGTAAGTCCCAGTAATAGACCAGGTTAATAGCTGTAGTCCAACACAGAGCATCAACCATTTATGATATTTTCGACTTTCTTGATACAAACACATAACAACATCTCACTTTAAATTTCAGCTAATGCTTGCACTAACATTGCTTCAATTTGGGTAATAATTGCTTGGTTTATTTCAGCATCAAAATGACTAATACGTGGGGTATGAATATGTCCCGTTGGAATTGTTGAACCAAGTCGGTTGCGCAATACAATACTACGGTAAGAAATTTCGTTCGATAAATAACCCCCGCCACCACCTTGAACGGAGACCTTATCTGCAAGTTCGGTTAGGCTATTACTGGTAATATCTTTGGGGGTACCATTTTCGAGTATTGTTACCCCGCGATTATCATTAATTTTGTAATTACCTTTAGCTTTCATCATCGCTTTATAAGGCAAACTAAACCGTACGAATTCATCACCTATCAGTGGTACTGCCAATAAACTAGGTACTAAAGGATTTTTTTTATTAGCGCCTGTATAGACATTTATATTATCTGGCGCCGTTGCACTGCGTCTTAAACCAGGGAAATGTTCTAAATCGAAATCACTACGGCCCATTGACAGAGTAGAAATTAAGTCAACGCTATTGAGGGCATAAAAAGGTGCAAGTAAATTTTCAATTTCTCCTTGATCAAAATCGCTATAACGCACCGGAACCATGACAGTATTAATTTCTGCGGTAATTATTTTTTTAACCCCGGCGACGACTGTATGATATTTAATGACAGTACCATCAAGTAATAGCGCAGCTAAACCCGATGGATTAGACTGTTTTAGGTTTCGATCAAGTAGAAAGGGATCAAAACCCGTTAAAAATATACGCTTATCAGTCGATTTCACATAACTCATATCGCTGTAACCACGAGAGCTTTTTTCAAAAACTTCTACTAAGCTTTCTAACTCGATTTGAGTAAAGCTATTCTGCGTTGATTTAATAAAAGAATGAATCGCTAATCTAGTCCAATATAAAGGCCTATCATCTACCATTGCTCCTAATTGGGCTTGCTGCTTACTGTACTGCCACAGTTCATCGCCCAATTGGTTCATCGCACGTTGCGCGATAGAGAAATCACTAATATTCGACCAATTACGTTTAAAAGTAGACCAATCAAAATAACTGTTTAACATCGGCATAGCTTGCTGCGCTTTTGTCACGCGTAACTCTTCAATAGTTAGCTTAACTTGCTCGTTAGCATTAAGGTTTGTTGTGCTTATTATAAGCCACAAAAAAGTAAATATTGGAACAACGTGTTTCATGTTAAGCCTTAATTTATTAACGTTTTAATATTTTGATAAATAGCTTTATTAATACACCATAATGATCCTAAAGAATATTTAAGTAAACCAGTTATATGACATTAAACAATAGTCATAACAAAAAATGACGGTATATTTTTATAAAACATACCGTCATTCAAAGTGTATTTCAAAGCTATTAGCTAATCAGTAAGAAACCAATCAATAAAACAGTTAGTCGGCAATATACTCAACTACTTCTAAACCAAAACCTGATAGTGAATGGTATTTAGTTTGAGAGCTTAGTAAACGCATTTTACTAACACCTAAATTCGCTAATATTTGTGAGCCTACACCAACATTGCGAGAGCCGACATGACGATTAATTTCTTTTACCGTTTCACCCGCATCAATCTTGGCATACTTTTCTACTAAGTTAATTAATTCATTAGGAGATTCATGCTTACCAAGTAAGACAAGTACGCCGCCTTCTTTGGCAATCTTTTCTAATGCATTAGCCATTGGCCAAGTCGCCACACTTTCACGTTGGCTAAATAATAAATCTCTAAAAGTATTTTCTAGATGGACACGAACTAGCGTTGGCTGATCAGCTTTAATTTCACCATTAGTTAAAGCAAAGTGTGCTTGACCATCAATAGTGTCTTCAAATACAGTTAAATCAAAATCACCAAAGGCCGTTGGTAATTTACATTGAGAAACACGTTTGATCGTTGTTTCGGTCGCATTTCTAAATTCAATTAAATCAGCAATAGTACCCATTTTAATATCGTGTTTTTCTGCGATGATTTCTAAATCAGGGCGGCGTGCCATAGTGCCATCTTCATTTAAAATCTCAACAATAACAGCAGCTGACTCCAAACCCGCCATACGAGCTAAATCAACACCAGCTTCAGTATGACCAGCACGATTTAATACACCGCCATCTTTAGCAATTAATGGGAAAATATGACCTGGTTGTACGATATTAAGATGAGTAGCTGTTTTATTTGCCGCAGCAAGCACTGTCGTTGCACGATCAGCAGCAGAAATACCGGTAGTGACACCTGTGGCCGCTTCAATTGATACGGTAAAATTAGTACTAAATTGTGCATCATTTTTATCGACCATCAAAGGTAACTTTAATATTTCACATTTTTGACGACTCATTGGCATACAAATTAAACCACGGCCGTGGGTTGCCATAAAATTAATCGCTGTAGGGGTCACTTTTTCCGCGGCCATAATGAAGTCACCTTCATTTTCTCTGTCTTCATCATCCATTAAAATAACCATCTTACCTAAAGCGATGTCTGCGATGATTTCTTGTGGGGTATTTAAGTTCATTTCGGCCTCTTTAATGGCTAGCGATTTTGTTAGCCTATCTTAACTATTCTTAATTCGTTTATTTTACGAGTTCATCATTGGCATACACCCGTCATTTAATCTCGTACTTATTCTTACTTATTTGAAGCGGACTATTTAATAAACCCGGCTTTCATTAACATAGATTCACTGACACTTGATTTTGGAGAATATTCATTATTATCACTTTTAGTCAATAAACGCTCTAAGTAACGCGCAATTAAGTCTACTTCGATATTAACTTTACTACCTACTTGATAGTCTGCAAAAATTGTCTCTTTTACCGTGTGTGGCACTATCGTTAATCTAAACTTACCACTTGAGCCACTTCCAGCCAATGCATTGACCGTTAAGCTAGTACCATCAATAGTCACTGAGCCTTTTTCGGCAATATAATGCGCTAAATCATCTGGCATACTCAACCAGTACTCCCAGCTATTACCGTTATTATTGATAGCGAGTATTTCACTGATACCATCTACATGTCCTGAAACCATATGTCCGCCAAAACGTGTACTGGCCAACATTGCTTTTTCTAAGTTTACTTTACTACCAACCTGATAACTTGCAAAACTAGTACGCTGCAGGGTTTCATTGGATACATCGGCGCTATAGCTACCACTACCTTTAACGTTATCAAAATCAACTACTGTAAGACAAATACCGTTTGTTGCGATCGAGTCACCTAGTTGGACGTCACTCATGCTCAAGCTATTGGTAGCAATAACTAAACGAGCACCTTGGGTATTAACATTGATAGCTTTTATTGTACCAACAGCTTCGATAATTCCTGTAAACATAGAGTTCTCAATTTGATTTTATGTGTGTTTATTTATTCGATATTAGTTGGCTAGTGATACGAATATCTTTACCAACCATACGAATGTCATTAATGATTAACGCCTTGGCCTGATTCAGCTTTGATATAGCGGGCATTTCAACTAAACTTTTACCATCACCGCCTATTAACTTGGGCGCTTGATAAAGAACAAGTTCATTAACTAAATCTTGCTCAATGAAGGCACCCGTTAATTGTGCGCCTGACTCAATTAAAATATCATTAAGCCCTCGCGTAGCAAGATACTCTAGCAACGCCTTTAAATTTATTTTCAATTTACCTTGAGAGTTTTTAGCCAAAGGTAATTGTACATGTTTTACGAAATGAGGCCATTTTGGTAAGTTTTCAAGATGTGACTCAAGTTTATTTTTAACTTTACCATTATCTACGCCATTAATTAGTAATATTGGCGACTCATGTTCAAATAACGCTAGATCTGGCGTTATTCTGTTTTGACTATCAATAACAACACGTAAAGGTTGGCGAACTTGTTCTTCTGGGTAAGTATGTTTTAACTCGCCAAGTTCAGACCAACGAACCGTCATTTTAGCATTATCAAATAGTACTGAATCTGCACCGGTAATAATAGCGCAACTTTGCGCACGTAAGCGCTGCACATCTTGTCGCGCTTCGCTTGAGGTGATCCATTGACTTTCACCACTGGCCATAGCGGTTTTTCCATCAAGGCTGGCCGCTAATTTACAACGTACATAAGGTAGATTATTTATTCTTTGATGTATAAAGCCGACGTTAAGTAACCTTGCGCTTTGTTCTAACAAACCAGATTGCACTTTGATACCAGATTTTTCTAATAGCGATAAGCCATTACCAGAAACACGTGCGTCAGGGTCAACCATAGCCGCAATAACATGGCTAACACCGGCATCAATTAATGCTTTGGCGCAAGGTGGCGTTCGTCCAAAATGGCTACACGGCTCTAAAGTAACGTAAGCGGTAGCACCGACAATTAAGTCGGCATTTGTTATTTTCGCTTGCGCTAAAGCATTAACTTCAGCATGCGACTGCCCTGCCTTTTGATGATAACCTTCACCAATAACTTGACCAATACCTGCTTTATAATTCACTAATACACAGCCAACACTAGGGTTAGGTGAAGTCGTGAAATGTCCTTTTTTAGCTAAATTAATAGCCTGTGACATAAAGAGATGATCTTGTGTAGTAAACTCTTGACCTGTTAGGTTATTTTTGTGGTTACTCACCTTATATTGCATATTACTTAACTACTTTCGTTACTTTGATTTTTTTGGTCTTACCGCTTTTCTCTTTACCTAAACGGGTTATTTCATCAGCAAATTCACTGATATCTTCAAAAGACAAATAAACGGAGGCAAAACGTAAATAAGCAACTTTATCTAATTCTTTTAACTGCGCCATAATTAAATCACCTAACATTTCGCTACTGATTTCTCGTTCACCTGTGGCGCGTATTTGAGATTTGAGTTTATTAACAGCAAGTTCAATTTGTTCCATACTCACCGGACGTTTTTCTAAAGCACGTGTTAAGCCACTCAGCATTTTATCTTCATTAAAAGGCTCTCTACTGCCATCTCGTTTAATAATACGTGGCATAAGCAGTTCTGCACTTTCAAAGGTAGTATAACGTTCATGACAAGCTAAACATTCACGACGTCGTCGTACTTGATGACCATCAGAAACTAAACGTGAGTCGATGACTTTAGTATCATTTGCTGAACAGAATGGACAATACATGCTTTACCTACGGTAATGAAGGGTAGTTTACGGACAAAAAAAATGGCCGCTCAAGGCGACCATTTTAATATAAAACAAGTAATTAAGCTAAGGAAAGTAGATTCCCGATAAGAAACTTCGGGAATGACGCTAATTACTCATTAGTAACCTTAATTTTTTATTAAACATCATTAAGGTTAAGTAGATATTCATCTTTAAGCTGTAAGACTAAATTTAAAGAAAAAAGCACGTCGTTGACACTAGTCAATGAATACTTCTGAGCATAACGTTAGCTTGACAGCGACAAGTTAATAGCTACTTTTGGTATACTGGGAAGTTATCACATAGGGTTTTAACTTGACCTTGGACACGCGTAATCACATCTTCATTATTGATGTCATCAAGGATGTCACAAATCCAGCCAGTTAAGGCATTTGTTTCTTCAATACCAAAACCACGACGAGTAATCGCTGGCGTACCTAAACGCAAACCGGATGTAACAAACGGAGACCGTGGATCGTTTGGTACTGAGTTTTTGTTCACTGTGATGTGTGCTTTACCTAAAGCGGCATCAGCATCTTTACCGGTAATATCTTTATCAATTAAGTCAAGTAACAATAAGTGGTTTTCAGTACCGTTAGATACAACTTTATAACCACGTTCTTGTAATACTATCACCATCGCTTTAGCGTTATCTAAAACAGCTTGTTGGTAAACTTTAAACTCTGGCTCTAATGCTTCTTTAAATGCTACTGCTTTAGCAGCAATAACGTGCATTAATGGGCCACCTTGACCACCTGGGAAAACTGCACTGTTAAGCTTTTTATAAATAGCTTCGTCATCACAAGCAGAAACAATTAAACCGCCACGTGGACCCGCTAATGTTTTATGCGTAGTTGTTGTAACTACATGCGCGTGCGGTAATGGGCTTGGGTAAAGACCTGCAGCAATTAAACCAGCAACGTGAGCCATATCAACGAAGAAGATGGCGTCAATTTTATCAGCAATGGAACGCATACGTGCCCAGTCAACAACACCTGAGAATGCTGAGAAACCACCAATAATCATTTCTGGTCTGTGTTCTAAAGCTAAACGCTCTAATTCTTCATAATTAATATCGCCTGTTTCCGGGTGAAGACCATATTGGAACGCTTCATAAGACTTACCAGAAAAGCTTACATGTGAGCCATGCGTTAAGTGACCACCGTGAGCTAAGCTCATACCTAATATTTTACCGCCCGGTGTAACTAACGCTTGAAAAACAGCAGCATTAGCTTGTGAACCAGCATGTGGTTGAACGTTAGCGTACGTAGCACCAAATAATTCTTTTGCACGGTCAATCGCTAATTGCTCAGCAATATCAACGTACTCACAACCACCGTAATAACGCTTACCAGGGTAACCTTCAGCGTATTTGTTAGTCAGTTGAGAACCCTGTGCTTCAAGAACGCGTGGGCTACAGTAGTTTTCAGAAGCAATTAATTCAATGTGCTCTTCTTGACGAACAACTTCATTACTTATTGCTTGAGCAAGTTCTGGATCAAATTCAGCAATATTCATATCACGAGTAAACATGGTTTATTCCTTAAGTATTTCAGCCCAAGGCTGCAAACGGTGCCCTAATTATCTACTGAGTAAACTTAACTACATAGTAAGATAATGAAGACATACAAAAATTAATGGCAGTATTTTGCCTGATTTTTGCCTATATGTACACGGCAAAAAGGGCTAGCGTTAGTGCATTTTGTACTGTGCTATAGCGTAATTTATTAAGCAACAGCACTTAACAGTGTGATAAAATTTTTCACTAAAACAAGCAAACAAACTATAACTAATAAAAAAGCAACTTACAAAGAATATAAAACAAAAAAAAGATAATAAACCGAATAATAGACAGAATAAAGACAGTATACAAATTATTAGTTTGGCTAATGAATAGTAATGCCTATAAATATGAATAGTAAAATATAAATAAAAACGGCCTCACCATAAGTCTAGATGCCGTTTTTATATATGTAGCGTTTATAGCTTTAGTTTAAAGTAGAAATTAGCTTTATTTGCTAGCACGAACTAGACCATTGATAGATTAGGCTACGCTAAGCTGAGATAACTCTTCATTACGCTTTTTATCAAACCAATGAGTTACCAACCACATACTTAAAACAAAAAAATTGATAAAGATAAAGGCTAGTAATGGCGATTTTTCTGATTCATCAATCATCGCATAAATATAGCAATTCACTGCGGGCAGCAACAACCAACATGACCATTTGATTAATTTAATATACTTTATTGACGACTCGACTCCTGCAATCGCATTATCTAAGGCTTTATCTGGACTATCACAACTTCGTTGCCAAATACGTAAGCGTATTTTTATTTCATAATAGACAAAAGCGATCGATCCTAAAGCGCCGAAGGTAATGTAAGCTATGGTAGCAGTGCCCCAACCCCCTTGATATAGAGCAACTATAAGGGCAATAATAAGCCCAAGTGTCGCAATGATATCGATGGCTAACAAAGACTTTGCCCATAAGGTGCGTTTTTTCGTTTGTTTAAGTAATTTTTTAATATCAGTTCTTTTAAAAGGCTGTGCTTGCCAGTCTCGAGAAAGTATTAACCAATTTTCATCTAATGGTTGCTCATCTAATGATGGCTTTTGTGTATCACTTTTTGATCCTGAGACACCCTTTTTTTGGGTTAATGAGAGTACATTGTTCTCTATGTTTTCAACAAAAATCGAATGTTCTGTTCCTAGCTTACTAGGCTCTATCGTCGATGTATCTTCATTGTCCAATATTGATTTATCCATGTTCTGCTCCCCCTAACAACTGCGCTAATAATGTTTTCGCACGCTGTAATCGTACCCCTACTAAATTAGTCGTTATAACTAAAACATCAGCCATCTCTTGATAACTCATACCTTCTAATGCAAGTGTTATCACTTGTCGTTGTTCAATTTTAAGTTGTCGAATCGCTTGCGATAAACGAACTTGCCGCTGTGCTTGGTTAAGCTCTTGATAAGGTGTATTTTGTATCGCTGTTATATTTTCAACTTCAGCACAACTGTCTATGTCAGAGGTTTTAACCATTTTAATTGCTTTGGCAACATGAGTGGCTAAAACATTATGAGCAATACGAGCGACAAAAGTTTTCACCGCAGAATCTTGACGAAATTTAGGTAAAGCACGCCAAATGTTTAGCGCTATTTCTTGAAAAAGTTCATCTTGAATAGCGGACTTTGCTTCAAAACCGGTAATGATATGACGTAGCAATTTTTCATGTTCCGTCATCCACGCGGTAAATACCGTTTGATGATCACCCTGAAGTTCTTCGGTATACGAGCGATCCAAGCGACTACCCTTGTGTTCAACTTTATTTGCTGCCGCGTAAGAAAGTTGAGTTATTGAAGTTATTAATTGAGTAGAATTTAACATGTTAATTACTTTAATATCATCTCTTATTCTTTTGCTGTTCTGTTCGTATTCAGAACTGAGATGGCTAAGCTGCTCTTCTTAATAATTAATTATTAAGAAGAGCAGCTTAGCCTCATAATTTAGCTTAACGCCATCACTACTTTTTCTGACTTAAGCTTTTTAGCTAACCCTAAAACTAAAGCTGCGGTGATAGCTATGGTTACAGAGCTAGTCGCAAAAACAGCTAGCCAATCGACTTCAACACCCTTAAAGATATTTTCAATGATCATTGATTGACCCGAAATTGGTAACCAATTCAACCATTCAGGACGGTCATCCATCATTGAAACAACAAAAGGAATAAAAGCAGGAATACCAATAAGCATGCCTACCGTAGACTGAGCTTCTTTAAAACTCTTTGTTTGAAAGGCTACAAATAACTGACATGCCGTGGCAAAAAAACAAATAGGTAAAAGCAGTAACAACAACACTAACGCTGTTGATAAATCTAAACTGAAGGTAGCACCAATTTTTGTTAAATCAACAAAACCCACAGAGATTGAAGTCAGTACTAATATTAATAACACACCAATCACAGAGACGGTTGAAGCACTGATCAATTTAGCGAATACAATTTTAAGCGTACTGACAGGTTGACATAACAACATTTCAAGCACATTTCGTTCACGCTCTCCTGCACTTGAATCAATCGCTACCGACAAACCCGACATAAAAGCAGCTAACATCAGATAAATACCAAGCATCATTGAAATCAACATAAAGGTCGCGTCAGGCTTAGCCGTGTCTTGCTCAACTAATTTCACAGGATTAAGTAATCGTATATCGACACCACGAAGTAACAAACGTTTATAACCAATCGACATTGAAAATTTACGTACCGCATTATTAATACGCCTAACCGGTGGTTGAACAGCTTTGTCAGTATAGTCAGCTTGTAGATACAGTTTTATTGGTTTACCTGCAGCCATATCAACAGCATAATCTTCTGGGATTTCAATGGCTATATTTCGTTGTTCCCAAATAGAGCGTTCATCTTCAGGCACATCAGCAAAATCAAATAAATTTTTATCTGCAAAGTGCGTTATCAACTTAGGGGCATGCTCCGCACCAACAAACTTAAGGTAAACTGGTGGCTCATCAACCAACTTTTCAATCATTATCTTTGACATAACCATTATGCCAATAGGGGCTAAAATGGCCATCCCAAGCGCAACCATCAACGCCCGTTTATCACGAAAAGCTTCCCTATACTCTTTCAGTAGCAAGGCTTGCAACTGAATTAAATGTAGATTCAACTTTGAAGTAATCATGCTGCAACCCCCTCATCTGAACCAATTAACTTAACAAAGGCTTCTTCTAAATTCTTCTCACCTGCTAACTCACATAATTCTTGTGGTGTACCTTGTGCGGCAAGCTTGCCATGGGCAACAATAATTACCCGATCACATAAGGCAGCAACTTCTTGCATCACATGTGATGAAAATAAAATACAATGTCCTTTAGCTTTAAATTTAGCCAAATGATTACGTAATATACGAGTGCTCATAACATCTAACCCACGGGTAGGTTCATCAAGCACAAAATTTTGAGGCTGGTGCACTAACGCCTGGGCTAAGGTTACTTTCATGCGTTGCCCTTGAGAAAAACCAACCGTTTTACGATGCGCTAATTCGCCCAACTCTAAATCTTGGATTACTTGCTCTATCGCTTGTTTTTTTGTTTTACCTGACATGCCATGAAGGCTGGCAAAATAATCAATTTGCTCATAAGCAGTGAGACGTTCATACAAACCAAATTTGTCAGGAAAAATGCCTAACTTGGCACGCGCTGCAAGTGGATCTTCAGTAACACTGATACCATCAATGGTGGCAAATCCCTCATCAGCAGAAAGTAAACCGTAAAGTGTACGTAAACAGGTAGTCTTACCTGCGCCGTTTGGCCCTAAAATCCCGGTGATTTCACCATCTTTTGCAGTGAAAGAAAGTCCATCAAGGGCCTTGACGCTGTTTTTCTTATCTTTTTTATCGATAAAACTTTTATGTAAATTATTAACTTCAATCATTTCTATTTCCTTATTACCCTGTTAACCAATGAATGGCTCTATTGAATACCATTAACGCTGGTCATGAACGTTTCTTCAGGGATGTCATCAAGACAAGTCTCATCAAGTACTTTTGGATCTTTTTTTGTTAAAAATTCATTCACAATCTCATTAGCACAAGTACTCGTAGCAACAATATGTGCAGTATTTTTAACAACTATGTGGTGACTATTAGGTAAACTCTTCGCTACGTATTCACCATTACTAGGCGGTGTTACGGGATCTAAATTGCCAGATAAAATGAGGGTTGGAATATTAGCCGTGACACTTTGATAAAAATCATCACTCGGGCGATATTTTGGAATCAATGGACAAATATTATCAAAGATGAAATGACCGGTATCACCATCAAAATTATTATTTGCATCAACTGCTTTCATTTTTTCTGATATTCTCGGCACATCTTCATTACAGACAATATTAAAGTGCAAACCGGTATAAACTTGTTGTTCACCTTCAGTACTTGCCATTAAACCAATGAGTGGTTGGTAGTTACCTAAATATGCTTGATTAATAACTAGAGGCATCAATGAACGACCATTGGTACTGTATAATTGCATACGTAAGTTATTAATAAACTTTTCATCATCTAGAATAAATTTAATCGGCGTACCTAAACGAGGGTGCTGAATATCAATAGAGACCGGAGCGCTTACTAAACGTAACTTAACTTGTTGAAATTCTTCAGCTAGGTCTGGGAAAGCTTGATGACAAGGTTTACTTTTTTGACAGTTTTCAACTAATAAATTAAATGCTCGGTCAACACTTTGTCCAAATAGGCCAATGGGTACTTCAATTGGTCCTACTCCATCTAATACCACACTTTCAAGCGATTCTGGGAACATTCGCATATAAACTAAGCCCGCACGGGTACCATAAGAGCCGCCATAGATATTTATCTTTGTATGACCTAATGCTTCGCGCACAGCATCAAAATCACGAATAGCATTTTCAGAATTGTACTGGCTTAAATCTCCTTCAAATTGACTTACACATTCATTTACATCACTTGCTTTAAAATCTTTAGTTAGCATGTTGTACACACTTCCTTCTTCTTCTAAATCACAAGACAATGGGTGACTTTTACCGGTACCGCGCTGATCAACTAAAATAATATCTCGCGTTTTACGTACTTCACGGAAAGCTCTATTTAAAAGCATTGCTAACTCAGTCGCCGCTTGTCCTGGGCCACCTGCTAAAAACATGAGTGGTATTTTGTACTCACTATCATCAATAGCAGGCAGTACTGCAAAATTAATTGATATCTTCTCACCCTCAGGTTTTTGGTAATTTTCTGGTACTTCAAGCTTGCCACATTTTACTTGTGAGCGTATTTCACCTAAATGGCAGTTTTCTAATGTTAATTTATTATCATTTGCCAAACTCATTGTCGTCATTAACCATAAGCTTAGCGTCAAAAGCGTTTTCCACGTTACTTTCATATTATTTTTCCTTAATAAAGCGTTGAACAGTTAGTCTTAGCGTTTACATATTTATTACAGAAAAATAAAATAAAATACAAATAAAATATAAACCTATGATTTATAATAATATGACATGACTTTATTATTTTCTTTAACCACATTAAGTACCATTATAAATATTAATAGTGTTAGCACTACAGGAATCCAGCCACTTCAGAAAGCAATCAACAACTAAAAACTAAGTAAGCAATAACTAAGCAATTAGTAAGCAAATAGCGCTTTAATTCATCACAAGACTAAAAAAGTTGAAATAGCCATTCACAAACACCTGAATAAGCGATATGGTTTAGTTATATATTTTTTAATGAGTGATTAGAATTACATATGGACTTAAATCAGTGGGTAGATGAATTATTTGAAGTGTTTGATGAAGATAAAGACGGTGTAATTAGTCGTTCTGAATTTGTTGAACTTATTGACGTTTTATTACAAGACAAAGGTATTCGCATGTGCGAAACCATATTTAACCGTTTTGATAAAAATCATAGCAACTCTATTTCTAAAGATGAATTGAAAGATATGGTTATTGAGTTAGCATTGTAAGTAAAGTCAGCTCATATATGTCCCCAAGGCTAACCGTACATTTAGCCTTAAATAAACTCTATCTTTACTTTACTTTGCTTGGTATTGACACTCAGCGTAAATTCGCACATTAAACTTATTTAATCAGCACATTATATGACTGAAAAAAAAGATCTTTCTTCAGCCAATTCTCAATCTAATTCCTATAGTCACAATGAAGAAAGACTCAATGCTATAAGTCATACTTTTGGCCTGATATTAAGTTGTTTCGCATTGTTTTTATTATTAAAAAGTAGCCATGGCGATCCTAGCCGAATCGTTAGTTTTAGTGTTTTCGGTACTAGCGGAATTCTACTCTTTCTCGCATCAACAATTTACCATAGCTTAACTAATAACAGAGCTAAGCAGCTATTCAAACTACTTGACCATTGCGCCATATACTTACTTATTGCAGGTACTTACACTCCTTTACTTGCTATCACATTAGCCGGTTCGCTTGGATATACTCTACTGGCTTTTATTTGGCTATTTGCTGTTGCAGGTATTCTTTTCAAAATAAAATTTGGTAATAAATACAAAAAGATATCTTTAGGTACTTATTTAGGCATGGGATTTATTTCGTTGAGTATTTTCGGTGAATTATATGAAAAGCTCCCTAAACAGGCCATGGGTTTGTTGGTACTAGGTGGGCTAATTTATTCTCTGGGAGTATTTTTTTATGTTAAAAAAACAGTGCCCTACACTCACGCTATCTGGCATCTTTTTGTATTAGGTGGCGCGACTTGTCACTTTTTAATGATTTATTGGTACGTTTAATTAAAAAAACTATATCCAAACAATATTAAACAAGCTGTTTAGGCATTAAATTAGAAGTACTAAAACGCTTACTTTGGCGACAAAGTCGAGCTAATATATGCATGACTTTGTCTTTTAAATAGTTCACTTTGCTACCTTAGCGGTCATTGACTTTTTAATTAATAATAATTTCTCTGTATTGGTTATACCTAGTCACTACAGGTAAAGTGTGCTAATAAAGTGGTTTGGGTATCATTGATATTTTCTAGAGCACACTGTCCTGTGATTGCACCATCAAAAATATACTCTTTTGCCTTGACTGTTATAGTTAGCAGCGAGTTTTCTTTATTTGGATAAGACCAGATTATAAGTTGTACTTTTTTATCTTTGTAAAAAAGATTTGTACAACAAAGCTTGTCTGTTAATTTAGTGATAAATGCTTCTGTATTGTCGATCTCTTAGGCTATTAAGTGATTTCCCA
>JBKEHN010000018.1:0-33167 GCA_046710905.1 Colwellia sp. | reverse complement strand
TATCTAATACTACGATTAAAGGTATTTTCGGCTTAGCTAAGTATTCATCTCGATTTGGTTTGTCTTTTCTAAGATCTTCTTTGCTCATTTTTATATTTGAATGCATGATTTTACTCTAATTACTTACGACTGTTTTATTGGGTAATGTTGCAGCCTTGCCGCTGATTTTACCCTTTCTTACTAACCACATTTTCTGCGCTGATTACGGCTTGGTGATAAGCCGAGGATTGTCCGACTTTATCCAGTGAAGATCAAATGAATGTTTAGGAGATAAGTTAAAAATTTCTAACGTTAGCTAGGGCGTTTTTATACTCATTTGGCTGGTAAAATACTCTTTCAAAAAATTAAGCAATAGCCTCAATTTTTTCGAATTGGCAGTACCAGGCGGAAAAACACCATAAACATTTATGTCGTTAAAGGTATAGTCATCAAGCACTGTTTCTAAGGTACCGGCTTGTATTTTTGGCCAAGCATCATAAGTAGGAATGCGGGCTAAGCCATGGCCAGCTTCAACAAAGGCAGTTCTAGCCGCAGCATTATTAGTACTAATGCTGCCTTGGCTAGCAATACTAAATGATCGGCTACCTTTCTTTAAGGTTAATACTCCAGAGGTCAATTTGTAGATCACCCATTGGTGCTCAGCTAAATCTGCAGGTTTAGTCGGCCGTCCATATTGAAGAAAGTAATCGGGAGCACCACAAAGACAGGTGTTTAGCGTGGCTAGTTTAGTTGCTTGCAAACCAGAGTCAGGTAATGGCGCACCACGAATAGCCAAGTCGATACCTTCCTTGATGATATTAATCACTTCATCCGTTAGCATGACATCAAGCTCAATTTTAGGATGAATTTTCTTAAATTCATTCAGTGCAGGCACAACCGTCTGTAAGCCAACATTTACCGGACAGGTTATTTTAAGTAAGCCGATAGGTTCATTTTTAAAGTTTTCAATTTGTTGATTAGCGGCACTGGCTTGCTCGGCAATAACACGACAACGTTCATAGTAGGCTTGACCAGCTTCCGTGAGGCTAATCGAACGTGTCGAGCGGTTAAGTAATTTCACATCGAGTTGTGCTTCAAGCTTTTTTAAGTGATAACTGACTACTGCTCGAGAGAGTCCTAAATGTTTTGCTGCCGCACTCAAACTGCCTTGTTCGATAACTTGCGCAAAAACGACCATACTCTTTAGTCGTTCAAATGAAACATTCATAACACTACCTAGTCATCTAAAATATATACTTGAGAATACATTGTATCAATTATTAATACAATGTTGTCAGTTTTATCTGCATTGTTCATCTAAGGGCTTAGGCATATACTAGTGGTATAGAAAATGATAACGAAAATGTATACACACTTACACTTACTTCTAAACAGTTAAATAAATGGATAAATGATAATGACTAAAAAAATATTGATGGTACTGACTTCACATGACGAACTTGGCAACACTGGCAAAAAAACAGGCTTTTGGGTTGAAGAGTTTGCAGCCCCTTATTACGCTTTTATTGATGCAGGTGTTGAAATAACATTAGCAACACCAAAAGGTGGACAAGCACCTATTGACCCAACAAGCACATTAGTAGATTTTCAAACTGCCGCTACTGACCGTTATGACGCTGATACTAACGCACAAGCTAAAATCGCTAGTACAGTAATACTCTCTTCAGTTAATGAAAGTGATTTTGATGGCGTGTTTTATCCAGGTGGTCATGGTCCATTATGGGATCTTACCGATAATGCTGACTCAATCGCTTTGATTGAAAGCTTTCTTAATGCTGGCAAAGCTGTCGCGACAGTGTGTCATGCGAGTGCCGCTTTATTAAATGTAAAACAAGCTTCTGGTGACTTTGCTGTTAAAGGTAAAGCAGTAACAGGTTTTACTAACAGTGAAGAAGAAGCCGTACAATTAACAGAAATAGTGCCATTTTTAGTTGAAGATGAACTAATTAAACGTGGTGGTGAATATCAAAAAGCTGAAGATTGGCATGCCTTTGCAATACAAGACGGCCTTATTATTACCGGTCAAAACCCAGCAAGTTCAGCATTAGCTGCTGAAAAATTACTGGCTCATCTTTCAGCGTAGTTACAATAATCGCTAACCAGAATAGTAAACTAGTGTACCTAACGTACTTACTTACGCTAGTTTGCCTATTTGTTAGAGAAAAATACAGGACTCAATATGTTAAATTTTAATTTTCAAAACCCTACAAAGATTAATTTTGGTGAGGGACAAATTAAAATAATTTCCAAAGAAATCCCTTTAGACGCTAGGGTCTTATTAGTTTATGGCGGCGGTTCAATTAAAGGTAATGGCGTTTATAAACAAGTGATTGATGCTCTTAGTGAACATACTTGGTTTGAATTTTCAGGTATCGAACCAAATCCAACCTATGACACTTTGATGAAAGCGCAAGCAATAATTAAACGCGAGAATATTGATTATTTACTCGCTGTTGGTGGTGGCTCTGTTGTTGATGGCGCTAAATTCATTGCCGCAGCTGCGCTTTACGAAGGTAAAAGTAATGATGAAGGTAACGACCCTTGGGATATTCTTGCTAAAAATGTACCGGTGACAAAAGCATTACCTATTGCTGCGGTACTAACATTACCTGCTACTGGCTCTGAAAGTAATGGTAACTCTGTGGTAACACGAGATGGCAATAAACTCCCTTTTAATAGTCCTTTGGTTTGTCCATTATTTGCTGTATTGGATCCAACAGTGACCTTATCATTATCAGACCGTCAAATAAGTAATGGTGTTGTTGATGCCTTTATTCATACCATCGAGCAGTATTTAACTTACAGTGTCAATGGCAAAGTACAAGACCGTTTCAGTGAGGGGTTATTACAGACCTTAATTGAAGAAGGACCTAAAGCGTTATTACCTGAGACTAAAGAAAACTTAGAAGTTCGAGCTAATATTATGTGGTCGGCAACGATGGCATTAAATGGTCTTATCGGTGCAGGCGTACCACAAGACTGGTCTACCCATATGATTGGCCATGAATTAACAGGAGCTTTTGGTATTGATCACGCACGTACTTTATCTATTGTATTACCTGCGGTAATGAAAGTTCGTAAAGAGCAAAAGCGTGAAAAGTTACTGCAATACGCAACACGTGTTTGGCAGATAACGGATGGTGATGACAACGCACGTATTGACCAAGCTATACGTTTAACTGAAGAGTTTTTTGAAACAATGCAAGTACCAACACGTTTATCCCACGTAGACCTTGGTAGCAAAGATATTGATTTACTGGTTGAACGATTAGAGCAGCACGGTATGACGGCATTAGGCGAAAATAGCGATATTACCTTAGCAATAAGTCGTGAGATATTAACTCAAGCACTATAAGCATAAGACAATTACAAGTGGCGTGTGCATGACTATAAAGTATTCACACGCTAGTTTTTCTTAACACTCCTCGACACTAACTTGCTACATTATCTATTTCTCGATAGGAAAAATATGACTCAAACTACCGATATAAATCGCCAAATAGTTTTGGCATCACGTCCTTTTGGCGCGCCTACAGCTGAAAATTTTAATTTAGTTAATAGCGAAAAACCAACACCTAAAGCTGGTGAAGTATTACTTCGTACCGTTTTTCTTTCACTCGACCCTTATATGCGCGGACGAATGAATGATGCTAAATCGTATGCTGACCCTGTTGGATTAAATGAAGTCATGGTTGGTGGCAGTGTTTGTCGAGTTGAAGAGTCAAACCATAGCGATTATAACAAAGGCGATTGGGTTGTCGCTTTTGGTGGTTGGCAAGATTACAGCGTTATTAATGGTAGTGAATTACTTAAGCTTGATGACAACATGGCTAACCCATCGCATGCGCTAGGCGTATTAGGTATGCCTGGATTAACCGCGTATATGGGTTTACTTGATATTGGTCACCCCAAAGCTGGCGAAACAGTAGTTGTTGCTGCGGCAACCGGTGCGGTAGGTAGCTTAGTTGGTCAAATAGCCAAATTAAAAGGCTGTAAAGTGATAGGCATTGCTGGTGGCGATACTAAGTGTAACTATGCGGTTGAAACCTTAGGTTTTGATCATTGCCTTGATCATAAAAGTGAAGATTTAGCTAAGCAATTAGCGGTAGTTTGTCCATCAGGTATAGATGTTTATTTTGAAAATGTTGGCGGTAAAGTGTTTGATGCGGTGATGCCATTATTAAATAGCTGTGCTCGAGTACCCTTGTGTGGATTAATTTCCCAGTATAATGCTACTGAATTACCTAGCGGTCCAGACAGGCTCTCATTATTAATGGCTAAGTTATTAACTAAGCGTATTAAAATGCAGGGCTTCATTGTTTTTGACGATTATGGTCATCGTTATAACGAATTTAGCGAGCAAATGCTGAAATGGTTAATGGCTGGCGAGATAAAGTACAAAGAGCATAGAGTGGAAGGGCTAGAAAATACGGTTCACGCTTTTATTGGCTTATTGAAAGGTGAAAATTTCGGTAAGTTAGTTGTGCGTTTAGGGCCAGACATCCTGGGTTAATTAATAAATATCTTCGATAAACCTTGCCGCATTAGTAAATATAGTGATAATCGGGCAAGGTTTATTTTTGTTGAATTAGGTTAAGTTAATTAAGTGCAATTATTAGAAATAGAATGTCTAGGCAAAATGCTACGATTAGAAGGTTCAATGGCTGGATGGCAGCAACTCTTTTGGGATGACAAATGTGTCTCGCAAATTAATGCTAATGCCGACAGCGAGTCATTTGTACATCAGTTTACCCTAAGAACTGAAGGTGAAAGACAAACTGAGCAGGAAGGACAAAGTGAGCAGGGCGAGTTACAGGTCGAACTGAATGGTTTATTGCAATGGCAGCCTTTTGAGCTGCAATTTAAGCTGTTAATCAATAACGAACTGCTGCACGAAAATAGCCTCAATGAAACAGACATAGAGCAACGTCAAGTCATCCCAGGTGAAAAGCAACCAATGAAGTTTAGCTTCGTTGGTATGGCAGGTCTTGGTTTAAAGTTATTGAAAAGTGCTAAGGTCATTAAAGTATTATTTGCTGCCGGTAGTTTAGCTGCTTATAGCTGGTTATTTTCTATTGAATTTGCCATCGCACTTATCCTTTGTTTAGTTTTTCATGAGTATGGTCATATCAAAGCGATGAAATATTTTGGCTTAAAAACTAAGGGCATATATCTTATCCCCTTCGTGGGTGGTTTAGCCCTTAGCGATGATAAAATTAATACCCGCTGGCAAGATATTGTTATTTCCATCATGGGACCTTTCTTTGGCTTGATACTATCTCTCGCCTGCTTAGTGGGTTATTGGCTTACCGATATAGAAATACTAGCCGGACTCGCGGTATTTAATGCGCTACTCAATTTATTTAATATGTTACCAGTACTACCTTTAGACGGTGGACATGTACTTAAAAGTATCGCCTTTTCAATCAACTCTAAAGTGGGGTTACTCGCTTGTGTATTAGGCGCTGTGTTAGGTGTTTATATTAGTTATCACTTTGGTTTGGCGCTGTTAGGGTTTTTACTGGCTATCGGTAGCATCGAAATATTATTTGAATATAAACGCCGACATTTAAGTGATTTATTACCGCTCAATCGATATGCGCAAATCGTATCTGCCCTGTGGTATGTGCTAACTGTTGGTGGTTTAAGTGCGATAATCTGGTTTGTAGGTCAAACAGACAACGGTGCGTTGTCATTACCACTTAAAATATTAGCTAGTTAGTTACTAGATTTTGGGTTACGGGGATTCACCACTGAGTACTCTTCGGCGATAGCCGTTAAAGTCAAAACGACGCAGGTTTATGCGTCGTTTTGATTTTTTATGCTTTGTCTAATGCTTGGCTAACATCAGCAATAATATCGTCGATATGTTCAATACCAACAGATATTCTTATCAAATCAACGCTCACACCTGCTGCTGCGAGCTCTTTCTCGTTCAACTGTCGATGAGTAGTAGAAGCAGGATGACAGGCGAGAGATTTTGCATCACCTATATTTACTAATCGCAAAATCATCTCAAGCGCATCAATAAACTTAGTGGCTGACTCTATACCACCGACAATACCAAAGCTTAATATTCCCGATGCCTTACCTGAAGTGATTTTTTCACAGTTAGCATGATAAGGGCTGTCGGCTAATGTGGCATAATTAACCCACTCTACTTTACTGTGTTGCTGAAGATATTCCGCAAGTTTTTCCGCATTTTCGCAATGACGATCCATACGTAAGCCAAGAGTTTCAAGCCCCTGTAAAATTTGAAAAGAATTCATTGGCGATATTGCTGCGCCAGTATTTCTTAGTGGTCCCACACGGCAGCGGCCTATGTAAGCAGCCGCACCTAAAGCCTCTGTGTATACAACACCGTGGTAAGCAGGATCGGGCTCATTAAGTACAGGAAAACGTTTTTTGTTGGCAACCCAATCAAATTTACCAGAATCGACGATAATACCACCAATAGAAGTGCCGTGACCTCCAATGTATTTAGTGAGTGAATGCACTACAATATCGGCTCCTAGTTCAAAAGGACGACATAAATAAGGTGTAGCTACGGTATTATCGACAATCAAAGGAACACCATGTTTATGGGCAATCTCTGCTAAGCGAGTGATATCGACCACATTACCGGCAGGATTGCCAATAGACTCACAAAATACCGCTTTAGTGTTTTCATCAATAGATTTTTCAAATCCCTCAAAATCATCGTGCTTTATCATACGCGCTTCAATACCTTGTTTAGGTAAGGCATGTGCAAATAGATTATAGGTACCGCCATAAAGCTCACTAGTGCTGACAATATTATCTCCCGTTTCACAAATACACTGAAGTGCGTAAGTAATTGCAGCCATACCAGAAGCAACACAAACCGCAGCAATACCGCCTTCCATCGCAGCGACACGTTTTTCCAGCACATCGGTCGTTGGATTCATAATGCGTGTATAAATATTTCCTTGTACTTTTAGATCAAATAAATCTGCACCGTGTTGAGTATCATCAAATGTATATGAGGTTGTTTGATAAATAGGAACAGCTGCCGCTTTAGTAGTATCTTCGGATTTATAGCCTTCATGTAACGCTATTGATTCTAATCTCATTAAGTTTTTTTCCATGGTTAAAGTACAATTTAATAATTTAACAG
Source organism: Colwellia sp. (assembly GCA_046710905.1). Classification (GTDB taxonomy): domain Bacteria; phylum Pseudomonadota; class Gammaproteobacteria; order Enterobacterales; family Alteromonadaceae; genus Colwellia. The sequence goes on along the minus strand of JBKEHN010000018.1, from coordinate 26,032 downwards.
CTTATTATTTATTTAAAGTTAAAACAATTCTTATGACAATAATTGACATAAATTAATCTAAAAAAAGTGAATCTAATATTAGGCTCACTTTATTCGATATCTTTAGCGTCTAGCTATGGAGAAGCTTTTTGACTAAAATATTTATCGTTAAACTGTGCTTCAGTAGCCGATTTTTAATGGTAGTAGTAAAGATTTTATTTTAATAAAAATTATGATTGAGTTCAGTCGCTATAAAATCTAATACTCGATGAACCCTAAGGCTTGATAAGAATGATGTAGTCAGTGAAATTTTTTTTGATAGCTGTTAAGCTTATTTATTGACTACATCGGTTAATGAGCTACTGGGGTTAAAACTAATGATTTCTATATCTTTTAGAATAGAAAAGTTATTTTTTATCAGTATCTTACCCAAGTATTTCTGCATACCATAAAGCCAAATGATTTCTTCACCTATTTTTAGTTATTAAATCATTTGGCGTTAGGTGAAAACTTCGAATAGCGATGTCAGCTTCGCGGCGTTTGAGATCGCTCTCAAATACGCTCACTTGCCGAGTTAACGTTGGTTGTGTCAAACCTTGCACTTTCGCTACAGCAGAAATAGTACCTTGTTCAGCAGTCACTAAAAATCAACGAATATGATTTCAATCGAAATTTATTAATTTTCAAGTCATGCGTATATGCATACCTATAGTACAATAAACACAGTATATTTTTTATAAGCGTATAGATAAAGTATCATCTAGGATCCGCTCAGGTGAATTCTCTGCTTATGTAAGGTATTTAGATAAAATAAAGGCTGTTTTGTTGAGTGAAATTATTTTAATTTATACGTAGAAAAGTCTTTAAATACAAGTGTAGACACCTAAGTAAACTGCGTTGTTTGAGAAAAAAGAGCGTTAGGGCCTTAGCTCTTTTATTTCATACGGGCAATCTTGCGTTATTATCAGTACTCCAACTAAATTGTTTGCTAACTTATTTTATCTTTCAATAATGTTGTTTTAAATACGTTATCTAATGACAATTTACCTGCGCTAAACAGCACTATTTGTAATAATAGTAAGCCCCATATAACGTGCGAATAAAGTGCTGCAGGAGCAATTTCAGATAAACTAATTACCGCAACAATATTAACAACGCTTAAGCCCAATGCACTAAAGCGACTCGCTATGCCTAGTACTAATAGGACAGGTAATATTAATTCCCCAGCAGTACCTAGATAAGCAGCCAGTTCGAAGGGTATAAACGGTACACTGTATTCTTCTTCAAATAAAAATAAGGTAGAATCCCAGTCTCTTAGTTTGGTGAGTCCTGCCGCAAAAAATACCCATGCTACGTAAAGTCTTGCGCTAAGTAATGCAAAGGGCTGTAAATAATTAAGTAGTTGGCTAGTTTGGCGGTAAGCTTGAATAATTCGTTGGGTAAATTTGGTCATGATAGTTTTCCTTGGCTAGTAAATTTGTTGTGTTGTTTACTGCTTAAATTATTATGGTTAGTACTTTTTTCTTTCGGCTAGTACTTTATTCAGGAGGTTCAACCTTCAAGCGGCTAATAAGGTTTTGTTCAAGGGCTTTACCAATCCATTGAGCAAAGTCAAAGTCATGTTCAAGGGTGTTATCTTCGCTGATCATATCCAACGCCTTGCCTATAGTTATTCCTTGCTTTATTAGCGATAGCCAAGAGTATTCAGCCATTAGTAATTCGCGTATTTCAGCGTTAAAGTGAGGCCGATATATCAGTACTTGCTGTGAAAAATTATTTTGTGCTAACTTTTCTACAGCGCTATTAAGATATTGCTTCTTAAGGTTTTGTTGTCTAATATTTTGCGTATAATCTGATTCGACACTTGGTTGATTTGACCGCCATAATTCGACTACTGGATAGCGAGAGTCGATACAAAATTGACTGGGTGATAGTTCGATATAAAGTTCATCTATACTGTGTGTGGCCAATAGTTGTAGGCTTTTTTGATCCATTACCGAGTCTTTCTCGCGCATACTCTGTTGTCTAATCCAATCTACTTGCGCAATATCAGCAACAAACGGGTAGTTAGATAGCTGTGTTACACCAGAGAGTAATATCGCGAAATCCTCACCCCATAAAGCCCAATCGCCGTGCTTAGGCGGTGACGATATTAATAATTTATTACAAACATAATTAAATAAATCATCACCGATTAACGTTAAAACAGTAGGGAAATTTATCTTGAGTGTTTGTTGGGCCGTCGCTAATAAGTTATTACGATATATTGCTAGTCCTCGCGGATCGAAATCGTTAATGTCTTGATTACCCACAGGAGGGAATATGGCAGCGATAAGTGTTTGCTGTTGCTGTGCTACTTGCTCAAAGGCCGCTCGCAATAACCGATGGTTATCCATGTACAAACTCACTTCTAAGGTTTCTCTTAGGTTCAGCTTTACGTGCCTCTTTCTTTTCAAGTGTTTTTGATGAGTCATTAGCGCCAAAAACTTGCTCGGCAATAACTCTGGCTTTGTCTGCTTCTGCGATTAATGTTTGCCAGCTAGGTAGATTATTATCCCATTCAACTAAGGTGGGGACTTTACCAAAACGCTTTAATGCATTGCGATAAAGATGCCACCCTTGGCTTGAAACAGCTTGGCTATGATCATCAATAACCAATGCACCTTCATTAACGGGAGTAAAACCAGCCAGGTGAATTTCGCCGACCATAGTCGTTGGAATATCGGTTAACCATTGTTGAGTGTAGGCTAAGGGATTTTCAGCATTAATATTGTTGGCAGTAACTATAATATTGTTTAAATCGACTAATAATTTACAGCCAGTTAACTCTGATAGCGTTACTAAAAATTCAGTCTCAGACATATATACTTGAGGAAATTGAATGTAAGCTGATAAGTTTTCTACTAATAATGAGCGACCTAAATACTGCTGAACATGGTCAATATTATGAGCTAACACTTTAAGCGTTTGCACGTTGTAGGTTAAAGGCAGTAAATCACCTGCATGTACTTGTTGACCCTTTAATTGACTCCAACTAAAACAAGCATGATCTGACATTAATATAGGCTTGCAAGTACTCGCTAACTCTTTAAGCTTTTGTAAATAATGGCTTGGCACCCCTTGTGCAGAGCCTAAGCCCATAGCCGTCGAATGTAAACTAATAGCATATTTTTCACTGGCTTGAGCTAATACACTTTGTGTAGCGCCACCCTGTGCAAAAAAGTTCTCTGAATGTACTTCGACAAAATCAATATTTGATGGAGTTGTTAGCGCCTCTGCAAAGTGTTGATGTCTTAATCCGACGCCAATAAGTAGCTCTGAATTCGAATTTTTAACTAGACCTTGTAACGACATTAGTTCAACTCCAGTAATATTGAGTTCTATAACTGCTAATAAAAAGTATTATTAGTTTACTTTTTTATTTTCAAATCTTTTCTTGGCAGCCGCTTTTAATAAGCCACCAATATCTTCGCAAGTACCTTTAGCAACAAGTTTCCATTCACCAGCATCATTATCTAATGTTGATTGTCCTGCACATGAATGCGTCCCTGCTAAGTTACCGCAATCATTTTGGCCCGCTAAAGCTACGCCATAACATTTCTCTTTACTTGCGGCTTGAGCTGGCGCAGTAACGACGGTAGAAAGGGCTACAGCAAGGGCTGTACTAGCAAGTAATTGTTTATTGTTCATAATAAAACCTTAATGTTGTTGTTTTTAAAAACTTGGTTAATTGAGTGATTCATCTAACCAGTGGTCAATTAGTTTAGCATTTACGCCACCTATTAGTCGATATTTAGCTCCCGATTGGTTTAATAACTCCAGTATTAGTACGCCAGTCACTGTAAGTTGATTTGCTAATTATATTTATTCATCAACATCAATGTTGACTACTTTTAGATACTCTAAATAATGATCCGATATAGCATCGATAAGTGCTGTCATGGTTTTACATGGCGTACACCATGAGATACTGAAATAAAAAAGTATCTGTTTTTTTTTATGTTCGCACCAGTTAAGATGTCGTAGGTTGATATCCTTATTCATCAGCGCAGTTTTAACCCGAATTAACTTAAATTAACTTAAATTAACTTAAATTGACTTGGTTATTAAATTATTCAGCATTTAACTGCGCAACAGAAACACCCTGAATACCAGACCAAACCCTATCAGCGGTAGTGATGTAACCAGAGATGTCAGTAGACCATTTCTTCTGTACTGCTGTATTTAGGTTTAAATAAAGTTTACCTTCGACAACTTTCCATGCAGTAGGGTCAGTTTCTAATTTTTTATTTAACGCGACACCCATAGCGCAATATCCACCAAATTGTGGTACAAATTTTTCTGGGCTTTGCTTGAAGCTATTACGGTTTTCTGCACTGCTAAACTGATAAATAGCGCTTTTATAAGTTGCGGTATATTTTTGATTACCTTTTGTTGCTTTACTGTCGGCAAAATACGAAACAGCATCATAACCATAAATGGCTAGATCATTTGCATCGGTACTTACACTAATATCAGCAGCAAAACTTACACTGCTAATAGCTAAAGTTGTAGCGATGGCGACAGATTTAATTAGGGCTGTTATGTTCATTAAAATATCCTTTGATGTTTTTTGGTAAAAAGTATGCAACATTTTGTTATACGTAAATTGTTATGTAGACTTAGAGAAGTAATATTCAAAGCTCTTTGTCATGGGGTTACTTTAGCAACTGTGAAAAAGGCGTATGCCGCTATCAGTCTTTAACTTGAAACTAATCGTCTAACAGAGTTATTTATGGATCAATTAAGTCAGATTTTAGAAAACCTTTCATTTAATGCCGATATCTTTTTCAGCGGTAACTTATGTGGTATTCAAAGCCTAGGTGGCGCTGACAGTAATAAAGGTCATTTGCATTTATTAAAATCAGGAATACTAACGATTATTTGTGAAGAAGGTCATAAAGTCATCCTAGACAAGCCTTCAGTAATTTTTATGCCAGGCCCCACTAAACATCAAGTTATTGCCAGTGAGTCAGATGAAGCTGAGTTAGTTTGTGTCGATGTTGATTTTCATTCGGGTAGTGGCTCTGCTTTAGTCAATGCATTACCAAAATTTATTTGTTTGAATATTGGCCAGCATGATCCTGTAGGAAAAACCGCATACTGGTTGTTTGAAGAAGCCTTTAACGAGCAAGCAGGTCAACAAATGATCGTGAATAAGCTTGGTGATATTTTCTTAATACAAATATTACGACATGTCATTAAAGAGGGTATCGTTATTCAAGGTATGTTGGCGGGGATGGCGCACCCGCAATTATCAAAAATAATGTCAGTACTGCAGCAGCGACCACAAGAGCCATGGACAATTGAAGTGATGGCTGAAACCGTCTTAATGTCACGGGCAAAATTTGCCGCATTATTTAAAGATACTATTGGCCAACCGCCTAGCGATTACTTAACCGATTTACGTATTGCTATTGCACAAGGTTTATTAAAAAAAGATAAATCTGTTAGCTTGGTGGCTAATGCCGTAGGTTATGAGCATGGCTCAGCATTGGCGAGGGTGTTTAGGAAGAAAACCGGCTTATCACCAAAAGAATGGTTAATGAAGTTTAGGAAGTAAAGGCTATAGCTACTGATTATTTCAGGTTTTTAGTTGTTACCAAACTATTCGCCGAAAAAGCCTTTAAATAAATTAGGTCCAAACGGTCATTGCCTATCGAAGGGCATGAGAAATTAGTGGTATAGTCAATAATACTTTGTCGCTTCGACTTCAGTCAATACTACCCAAGGTGACACCTTACCGGTAATACTTGCAAAAGCTTTACTGCTTTGGCTTAAGCTTTCAATGCTTTGTCTTATGATTGAATGGGCAACATAAAAAATAACAACACTAAGAAAGCGACAATAACAATAATACTGACATCGAATTTTTTCATTTTCGCTACTTGAAAGGATCGTTTAACTACAACGTTTATTGTCAGCTAATATTTATAATTATTCACTGATTTATATCAGGTCAACGGTAATAGAAAAAGTGATATTATCAAGTATTTCAATAATACATTCGGACTTAAATACGCGATTATAATTTGTCGGACGAAGTAGGGGTCTAGTTAGAGTTAGGTAGGCGCACTTGGATTAAGTAATTTTAGCGTTTAGTTGCAATATCAACCACTTCTATTGCAGTTTGATTACGGCCATTATCTTTAGCGTAATATAGACATTTATCAGCAACAGCAAGCCAATCTTTTTGTTGGGTAGAATAGTTGGCGTCTCCTACCGCTACTCCTATTGAAATAGTCAATTTGATAGGTCCTATCGAATCATTTTGAAAAGTATGTGTCTCAATTTTTTTAAGCAGTTTATTCATCCTTACTTTTAGTAATTCAAGATCATTATATTGAGAAGCAACAACAAATTCCTCACCACCAAAACGGGCAACAATATCAGACTCGCGATTAAAAAATGCCTTCAAAATTTTAGCTACTTCAATCAGGCAATAATCGCCAAACAAATGACCGTGTGTATCATTGATCTTTTTGAATAAATCAAAATCAATTATTGCATACATGAAATTCGAGTTATTTCGAGATAAAAAAGACTGCATTATCACAAAATTCTTTGCAAAATATCGACGGTTATATAGCCCTGTTAATATATCGGTATTAGCTTGCTCTGTTAGTTTTTTATTCGCTTGCTTAAGCTCGTAGGTTCTTTGTAATACTTCATTTTGTAATGCTTCTTGGTGATTTAGTAGTGCCAGCCTGTTTATTTTTAACTCTTGATAAAGCTCTTGAATTTCAGAAGGAGCTTCAAAAGGAATATCTCTGAAGTCACCTGTTTTTTTGGCTTTTGATAACTCTTTCATGACAAATGATAATGGACGACTTAAATGAATCGCAAATCTCTTTGCAAAAAATGTAGCGATCAGTAAGGTTACAAAAAGTATGATAAACATTACTAAGTACATATCTTCTATTATTTTTAAAGCAAAACTATGTTCTACCATTGAATAGATTTTCCAGCTATTAACTAATTTTTTTTGCTCAAGAATAAACATTTTATTTTTATTTTCCCCTACTGTTAAGCTTATCAAGTTAGGGGCCTTGCGAGTGGCGCGATCATAGTATTTTAATATGGTTAACGTTTCTAGGCCTAAACTATCCGAAGCATAGATAATTCGGTTATTTTGATCTGTTAAAATCGTTTTTATTTGCTTTTCATCGTGCTTTATTTTGTCATGTAGGCCGAACCCCCTCAAATCTAACGATCCTTCAACGATACCTGATGGTTTATTAAGTTCATTATCGGCATAAATAGGAGCACTGATAGCAACAATGGGATCATTACCAAAAGCCCTACCTAGAAAGACAGTAGAAACGAATAATGTTTGATCTTGCATGGCATTAATAAAGTAAGGTCGGTCGATGACTGAGCGTTGCTCAATACTTAATCGCTCCATAAGAGAAATAGGAGATGCTAATTCAAGCTCTCCTTGCTTTGATGCAATAAGCATGGTCAAAAATCCAGGGTATAAATGATGGAACTTTGATAGCGTTTTTTGCTTTGCTATAGGATTTGTTATGCCAGAAAGTTGATTGGATAAATTTTGTAGAGCTTGTTGATGTTCGTTTAAATAACTATTACCAATATGGGTGATATAGCTATTATTCATTTCTAATTCTTTTACCAGTAAAGCTTGCTGAACCTGAGTAAAGTTGGTACTAAGTAATAGCGATACACATATAACAAAAAAAGCGGAAATACTCCAAAATGAATACAACAGCCATTTGGGTAAGCTTTTTACTAATGGCTTATGACAGGATTTTATCGATTGGAAGTAATCATTAAAAGTAAATAATAAAATACAAGCTAAGGAGGTGTAGAGCATGGCATTGATGGTTTGCTTAAAGAGAGTAAATATCATCACACTTTGCGCTGTTTCTAAGTTGTACCAGATAAACACAGCAGTAAGTGGCATACCAATAATAAACCAGTAAAGTAAGTCGGCAGTAAGTACATACCAACCTCTTGCCCGTAATATCGAGATAAACCAAGCCTCAAGACCAAGGGTAATAAAACCAAACGGGTGTCCCCAATAAAAATAAAGTGGGATAACGCTGATAAGAGCGCAAAGCAATGTTAGACCAGGGCGTAAAAATGAAGCGGCTATTATGTAGGCTGTATTCCCTACAATAAGTGAAATGTTATAGGCTAAATCTATTGGATATAAGTTAACTATTGCGCCTATAGATCCAAACAACAGTGCCAAAAAGTACTGATGGTAGTTAAGAGGTAAACTCGCTTTAGAGGATCTATATATCATTGATCACTCGCTATATTATTGTTTAATTTCAATTGATGTTTGAAAGTACATCGCTCAGATTTTATGAGTAACTCAAAAGTCATCTGTTTAGTAAAGTTATAGGCCTACTATACTAAAGATATATAATATAGTGAGTTTTTCAAGTTATTAGGGAAACTAGATACCATTAAGTAAATAAATATCACGCGTGTTGCATTTACAGGTGACCCACCTTAACCATTATAACTGTTTCCTGCTCTACGTAAGGAAAGTGTTCACTCAAGTGAGGGCTACGAAGCCAAGAGCCTTTAGGATAGCGACCATGCTCATCAATGAACTCTCCACTAATTACAAATATTTCCTCTCCGCCAAAGTGTTTGTGTGGCTGAAATCGCTCGCCTTTAGGCCATTTAACCAGTGCTGTTGATTCACCCTGGTAGCTGTGCAATGGCATCACCATTAAATTGCCCATGCCTGGTGACCAGCTTTTAGTACTGGTATCGATGACAATATGTTCATTATCACCTGGTTGAAATTGATGGAGTTTGACTAATAAGATACAACCTTCTTTACTAAAAGGTGCATGACGATAACCTTCAGGATTTCTAAAATAGCTACCTGCATGATAATCACCAGTATGATCAGAAAAAGTACCTGATAATACTAGGATCTCTTCACCTAGTGGATGATCATGTTGATTAAAACTAGCACCGGCATCAAACTTTACTATGCTGGTGGCATGACCTCTTTCTACGTCTTCTCTGGCTAAAGGTTTTCGCCATACACCGGATTTTGGACTGGCTAGCCATGGTTGTTCATAGGTATTAATGAATACTTGTTCACTGAAGTTCATATTGAGCATTGATTTTCCTTTAACGCTTGAAATTTTCATAAGAAGACATCATAACTGTAACTATCTTTAGCATTATAATATCGTTTATCAAATACTATACCAAGTAAGTACAAAATGGTTTGGTAAGCACTTTAAGGTACATCTTTATGAATAATAAGGGTATTAAATTTTCAAGAAAATCAGCTCCTGAAAAATCAGCCCGTATGGTTGAAACTATTGTCGGCTGCAAATGGTCACTGACCGTTTATAACTTACTTAATAATGATATAAATCGACCTGGAGAAATGGTAAAAAGTGTCGAAGGTTTAACTACTAAGGTACTAAATACTTGTTTAAAACGTAATATTGAGTTTGGTATTCTTGAACGAGAAATGTTTAATGAAATTCCACCTCGGGTAGAATATAAGGTAACAACGTTTGGAGATAAATTTATTAACATATTAACCGAATTAGAAAAACTTCAAACAGTTATAAATGATAGTATTTTATAATCATCACGGGTAATAGTAAAACTGTAAACTGATAGACATCTTTTTATTTTTTTCTTTATTATTCAATTAACTATAGTAATAAGTACCTAGTTTACTAAATTGTACCTACTTTTCTTAGTCATTATATCTTTTTATCATTTCCCCCTGTGTCAGGATTTTTGTCGCCTCAATTAATTTTATAAATAAACAGGGTGCGGTAAGTTAAAGCAAGTAGATTATCAAAGGTATTCAAGTCAATTTAAAGTAGCGATATTAACTAAGCTCAGTCAAAGTTGCTTGTCAGTTAGAAAGTTTGTAGAGCAAGAAGGCATTAACCTTTCAACCCTGTATAGTTAGCAAAAGCAATGTAATACCTCAGGTTTAAAGGTGTCAAAAGTCAGTTCATCAGATAAGTGGTCAAGTGAGGAAAAGTTCTCCGTTGTACTGGAAACCGCCACACTATCGGTAGTTGAGTTAAATGAATATTGTCGAGTTAAGGGGCGTATTTGTAGATGATTGAAGATATTTACAGCCGTAAAGTAGTTGGCTGGAAAGTTCACTACAACGAAACAGGTGAGCAAGCGTCAGCGCTATTAGAGCCTAGCCTTTGGGTCGAAAAATGCTTAAAGAAAGACTTAGTGCTGCACTCTGATAATGGCGCACCGATGAAGAGCTTGACGATGCGAGTTAAGATATACGATTTGGGCGTTGTTACTTCACGAAGTCGCCTAAGGGTAAGTAACGATAACCCATACTCAGAGTCACTGTTTAGAACGGTAAAGTATCATCCTCGGTGGCCTAGTGAAGGTTTTAAATCGTTAGATGAAGCTCGACAATGGGTCAAAGAGTTTGTTTATTGGTACAACAATGAGCATCACCATAGCAGGATTAAATTTGTGACGCCATGCCAGAGACATGAAGGTCTGGATGTTGAGATACTAGCAAAGCGAAAAGTGTTATATCAAACAAAAAGAAATGAGCACCCAGAGTGATGGTCAAAAGAAGAGCGAAATTGCCAGCCAATAGGCGCTGTGGAGTTAAATCCAGAGCAACACCAAGAGGCTGCTTAACAATTTAGGCGACAACTGTCTTGAAAAATACCAATATTTAAAGGTGGTAATACTCTTATATTACTTATAATAAATTATTTATACCCTCTATTTCCACATACACCACCCACCACTATACGTTTTATTTATTTTGATTATTGTTATTATAAATAATTAGTTTATGGATAAAAAAAGAGCACTAATCTATTGTGATTTCAACTGGTCTAACGTCAGACCAGCTGTAATGACAATAATAAAAATATGACGAAATAAAAATAATTATAAAAAATATTGGGGAAAATATGAATATAATCAAGATCTCAGCTGCGATTGTAGCTGTCGGCTTAGCGTTTTGTTCAACTGACGCATACAGCAAAGAATATAAAATAGTGCTTATCCATGGCTTACAGCCACTACAATTAATATCCGATGGTAATGTCACCGAAAGTGGTGAAAACTATTGGAAAGGTTATTGGAATGACCTAAGTGATGCTCGCATTGATTGGCCCTCATATGAACGAATCGAAGATAAAATTGCTACAGATTATCTTTGGCCAAAATTAAAATCTTTTTCTGAAAGTAATTTCTGTGATCCGGGTTGTGTATTTGTTACTCACTCTACCGGAGATTTAGTAGCTCGTTATATTATTGAGAACCAAGAAACGTGGTTAGATAATGCAGGCTTAGCACCACTTAATATCGTTGCTACCTTTGATATTGCCGGTGCTGGCGGTGGCAGTGAACTTGCCGATTTAGCAGTCAGTGTTGCTCAAGGAACCGAAAACTGGACCTTTATTATCGAAGCTGCTTTAGAGGCTTGGTTGGGAGGTCAACTTAGTGAGGAACTGGGCGTACTACATGACTTAAAAGTAAATAATGCCAGACAACTTGCACCATTGCCTGATGCTCGAATTCCTCGCTTACGTTTTGTTGCGGATGCGAGTGATTTCTTAGGCGTTACAAGTCCATTTATTCAAGGCAATGATGACGGTGTTGTTGGCAGTCATTCATCGTGTGGTGGTAACCGCCAGGGATACTATGGTAGTTGTAGTACGCAAGTAGACTTCAACGGTAAAGTTTCAAATCAAGGTAATGCGATTTCAGGTTTTATGCCTTATCATTATCCGATGCTTATGAGTGAAGACTATGCCCATTTGTCAGTAATTGAATCACACCATAAAGGTAAAGTCACGGCGGCTAGCAACCATGAAAACTTATTGTCTGGTGAGACTGTTCATTTTGATACTTACACTACTACAAAAGGCTGGTGGCTGTGGAAAAACGATTATCTTTATGTAGAAAATTCAGATGATGACAGTATGTCAATGCTAATTTATGACGCGATTCCTAACTAAAAAAGTATTTAAACTGTTAATCTTTCAACGTAAATTAAGGAAGGTTAACAGTTGATAAAACAGGAAAGTAAATAAATTATGAAAAATACTAAATTTTTAAAGCGGGTGGTAACAATGTGTATTGTTGTTGTCAGTGTTTGGATTTTTTGGCCATCAATACCAGAGCTACCACAAAAAAAACAAATAAGTGTTAACGAATCGTTGATAAATATACCCCGCAATAAAACAACAAACGGACTACCCCAAGCTGTTGATATGAATAGCGTGAAAGTAGTCAAAACAGCAAAAATCACTTCAAACAGTGCTGCAACATTAGTTGCTAAAGCGTATGCCGCAGAATTAAATTTTCCAGCTTACTCTCAACCATTAAGTGATAAAGATTTTGACCGTTTACAGCCAAACCACTTCAATCCGCAATCGATTCCTGTTGACGACGATGGTACTCATGTTACTGCGTCCTTATCAAAATACCGTTACACCTATCCTGAGCAGGTATCAGCGACGCTTACAGGAGAAAATATTAGTAATGCGGAACTTCAACTTATCGACCTTACTACCAAGAAGGTACTATTAACCAGTAAATTTGAACAGGATAAAAATAGCTGGTATGGGCAATTTGACGGCAAAGAAAACTTTCCAAGGCAATTGCAAGCGACGATAAAAGCGCGTGTTAATGGTAAAGATATTTCTATTGCGCTAGCACTAAAATATATTGATTCAGTCGCTACCCTTGAAGGGTTTAATTCAGCATTTAATCAAGATGCAGATATGGTGTTACAAGCTAATTTAACCACAAGAAAAAAGGGACTTTATCGCTTACGAGCCAACTTATTTGATGCTAAAAATCAACCTATTGCACACTTAGTCAGTAAAGAAAAACTCAACAAAGGTAATACCCATATAAATTTGAAAGCGCATCAATCCGTCTTACAAGGGAAACAAGCGCCATTTTATTTGTCTACCTTCTCAATCGAATTAATGTCGCCAGCACCGGGTAAGCCAAAAAAATACGGAAGTAGTGCTATTAAGAGACATGAGATTAAAGGCTTTGAGGTATCTAGCTTAAGTGATATACCGTACCAACCCTCAGAGCAAGAGCAACAACGATTATTATTATTACAAAATATGTCTGATGGAGGATAAATAAAGTAGGTGTTAACAATAAAACTAAGTTTTTTATATTATAAGGGGTAAATCTAAAGTTATCCTCTGTAATATTAGAACAGCATTGACCATTAATATGGATAATTAAATAACTGTGCTAATTATCAATATTTTCATCTTTATCACGCCTGAAAAGTATAAGTGAATAGGTAATTATTGTTTATTTCAACAGTAACTAAGGTTGAAATAACATCATTTATAACGACAATTAATAAGTTTAATTTATGGCTATTGCCCATGTTTTTACTGAGTTATTGTGACTTATTCTAGTAAGTTTATAGGTATCTTTGACGTAGTATTTATTATGTAATACATTAATTTTTTTCTTAGAATGGTATAGCTAAAAAATACCAATCAACATTTACCATTCTTTAAATTTAAAAATTAAAGTCGCCTTCCATGGTGTTTTTGTGCGGCGTCTCCTGTGCTACTACTTTTTCTATAACTTCTTCCGATTTGTCTAAGGCGCCATATGTATAAATAAGAGGTTCTACAACTAAAAGAAGAATTAATATTCGTGTTTATTGATATAACATAATGTTTTAATAGTAATATAAATCAGATTTATAAGTTTTTATAAGTTTTTTGATAACGTTTGTAGTTAATAAAATTACGTTGATATTAACTAACAAAGCAAAGCGCATAGTAGAAAAGGAAACTAAATTATTTTGACTTAATAAGAGTTTTTTAGCTTATTACGGATAAGAAGGTGCTTTGTTTGTTAACCATGATTGTCATCAGTATGTGGTCTATTTTCAATATGGTTTGTATTTTACGAATGACATTTATATTAAAGTTAATATTATTGTTTTTATTACTATTAAATAATAAAATTGAGGAAAGCGACTATTGGATATTGTAGGAGCAATTCTATCGTTTAAAGAAAACTTTAGCTGCTAGTAATAAACGCTTATCGAGGGGATATTACTTCTATTTAAAGATAAAAACGTGTTCTTTTTATGTTGCTTAGTAGGCTAAATCGAATGTCTCTAAAGGTAAGTAGTATGTATTATTGATTAAAATGGCGCTGAATATCAATATACAGCGCCAATAATCATCTTACTAAGCAGCAGTAATTAATATTGATGCAAAGCATAACCACCAGTCAAATGACCTACATTTTCAAAACCTAAACGGCTTAATGCTTTCGCCGCTAAGTGAGAGCGACTACCACTTCGACAAACCAATACTAGTGCTTGTTTTTTATCTTGCTGATGCTCTTGTACAAATTGTACTAGTCGGGTTAAGGGGACATTGCGGGTGAATTTTTTATCATGTTGTAGTGCATATTCGTGTGGTTCACGAATATCAATCAATTTTATCGTACTCGATTTTTTTACCGCCGCGGTTAGGCTAACACTATTATATTCATGTACAAAAATTTTCTGACAAGTATCGCCTAAAGTACTATTAAGCGCGCCACACATAATTTCACTACCGGACTCGTCGATAATCTTTTTATCCATGATACATTTTTTCAGTGAAAAATTTTCAATGGTTATCTCGTTGTTAATGACTTGACTGAGTAATAAATTTCTAGTCATTTCTGTTGCTATACAGGTAGTAAATTCGTTGTGATAATCATGACTAGGACAGATAAGACTATCTTTTCCGATCAGCGCTGTTAATAACTGTAAGCTTGAATACATATCTGTAGCACTGCTGGTTGAAAAGTTTGTTCGACCGAGGCTGTCCATTAAAATAAGATCACCACAAAAAGCATAGTGTACCTGTAATTTATCTGCTGAATCAGTGACTGGTTCGCACAATAACAAGCTGAGGCTATCGTCAGTATGCCCTGGTGTTGCCGCTTTAACTAACCACTTATCACCTATGGTTATATAGTCATATTCTTGACCATCAATATTTGTTGTTTGCGTATTAACTGGCCAGCCAAGTGAGTTAGACTCTTGCCCAGCTAGGTAGTCTTTTGCAATACTTTTACGACAAGACTCATGGTCTGCATGGCCATGGGTGTCAATAATCGCCACTAAATCAAGGCCTCGACAAGCGAGTAATGTTTGCAGACGTTCAGTCACTTCTGGTAATGGGTCAATAAATACTGCCGTTTGAGTTTCTTTGTCGACATATAACCAACTACAACTACCACCAACTTTAAATTGTACAAGACCATCTAGCTCAGTTTTATCGGTAATACTTTTTGTGTCTATGGCATTTACTGATATGCTATTTGTATCAATAGTTAAGCAGCTCTTTATTAATGCTTGAGCAGCTGAAACTATTCGGCTACAGGCAATGTCAATTTCTACTTGGGTCATTGCAGGCCCAAAGGACATTCTAATAGCTGATTCACTTTGCCAAGCAGGGAGTCCCATAGCGTCTAAAACGAAACTGCCTGTTACTTTAGAACTACAAGCTGAACCTGAACTAACGCGTACATTGGCAGCGTCAAATAAATCCATTATCTCTTTAGAGCTAAAACCAGGGATAGAAAAATTAATAGTGGTTGCTACTGAGTTTTTAAAACTATGATTAAAAATAATTTCAGGGAAGGATTTTGTTAATGCAGCCACTATCTGTTGGCGAAATAAGTGTAAAGTTTCTACCGGAGTAAAGCGAGATTCACTTTCACCCAATAACATACTAAATATTACACTTAATGCAGCTAAACCTGGTAAGTTTTCGGTGCCAGAACGTAGGCCATTTTCTTGACCACCACCAGCAATAATAGGGGTAAGAGGTGTATTTTCTTTAACGTACATAAAACCAATACCTTTGGGGGCATAAAGTTTGTGTCCACTAAAAGGGGCATAGTTAATAGTAGTTTGTGCTAAGTCTACATTGGTTTTACCTAACGCTTGCACGCAATCTACCATCCATGATGTGTTCGGGTTGTTGGCGCGTATGATTTCGTCTAATAGGTTTATGTCTTGGTAAACGCCAGTTTCATTGTTAACGGCCATGGTGCAAATCATCAAGGCATTTGGTACCTCTTTAGCGATGAAGGCCATATCAAGTTGGCCCATTGAATCTACCGGAATTGCTTTCACTTCGGCGTTTATTTCAAGAATTTCATTCCAGTGCTTAAGTGACTCTGGAACGGCTTTATGTTCAGTTGCACCATATAGAAGGCAATAGTCTCCAGTATTATTAGCGGTAATAGCAAGTGTTTTTTTAG
The DNA here is from genome assembly GCA_046710905.1 of Colwellia sp. Taxonomy (GTDB): domain Bacteria; phylum Pseudomonadota; class Gammaproteobacteria; order Enterobacterales; family Alteromonadaceae; genus Colwellia. Next base: position 9,736 of record JBKEHN010000018.1, on the reverse strand, counting down.
CATGCAGTAATGCCGACAAAATAGCCGTTTGAATACCTTCAGTGGCGCCACTAGTAAATATAATTTCACCTACTCCAGCACCGATAATATCTTTAGCTTGTTGCCTAGTTTTATCTATTATTTGTTTGGCCTGAAGGCCGGTAATATGGCTACTGCTCGGGTTACCAAAAAGTGTTTGCATAGTCGCTAAAGCTGCATCGGCCGCTTGCGGTAAAACTTGCGTGGTAGCGTTAGCATCTAGATAAATTAAACTAAGTGGCTGTGTTATGTTTTTAGTTAATAGACTCATGACGTTCTCTCAAGTTATATTGTTAATGTTTCCTGAAAAAGGCTAGTAATTAACAATGCTGTACATAAGTTAATTATTCCATGGTGTCGACGGTTTTGTTTTGCGTATTGGCTTGAAAAATTGCAGGGAGGTAGTTTTTAATTTCTAAATTAGTTTGTTTGTTGAAACCATAATTCAATAGATTAAATGGACGATTTTATCTATTGAATTATTTAATTACGCCATAATAATATAGGGAACACCTTTCGCTTATTTATAACTAAAGCTATATTGACGAAGCTATGCCTAATTGAAGCAATTACTGTTTGGTAAACTGGATGAATAGAATTGGTCCACAAAGATAAAAGCTGGCATCTTAAATGGGTAAATCTACCTTGTTTAAGTCCATCATAGCGTGGTAAATATGCTTATTTAGTGACTTCGTCTCGATACCAAATAGCTGGCATAGGCGTTATAGTAATTCTAACAGACACTAATACACAGGAGCTTAACTATCAGTAAAGAAAAATTCTCCTGCAAGCGCATATAAATTAACTTCATTACCAAAGGTATAGTAGCTCATCATGTAAATAATGAGCTACTATACCTTTGGCAATGACCCCTGCTACTTTATTTTTTAAGCTTTACAGGAATTCCATACGTTTCATTGTTAGCTTTATTAGAAAAGAGTATTGTTATATTTATTTAAATTGCCTTTTGGAGGCACACACCCCAAGACCAATGTATTGACTAGGCTTAAATCCTATTACAGGTTTATCATCAACAGGTGTAAAAATAAAGCTAGTGACTAACTTCGATTCAACCATTTTATCTATTAGCGTGAAAGCTATTGCATAACGCCAACCGCGTAAACATTCTAATTTTTGCTGAAAATAGCTTGTTATAAGAGACAAGATGACTATCCACGGCTAGAGCTAATTTAAACCGTATTACCAAACGTTTAATATTAAAGTGGTGAATTCTATTATTTGGTTGAATAAATTAAGAATTATAAGCGACTAGTTAGGCTAACTAGTCGCCAATTTTTATTATGTAAATGTCTTTATTTAGCTAAAATAGTTAATACTGCACTGTTTATCGCTTGTGTTGCAGTAGCAATAACTTTTCTCGCATCAGGTGCCCAAAATGGGCTGTGCAGTGATGGTAAACCTTCACCCGTTGCTTTCGCCGATTGCCATTTATCGTGCGGTACACCACCGACCCAAAATATCATACTTTTAATACTATTATCTGCCCGATAGTAGCGACCAAAATCTTCTCCTGCCATCACCGCAGGTACTTCAATAACACGATCTTTACCAATCTCAGCGATAAATAATTGAGCCATTTTATTGGTAAATTCAGGTGCATTATAGGTTGCGGGTGTATATTCATCCTTTAGGGTTACTACCGGTAATAATTTTTCAGGTAAACCCATAGCAATACCTTCACCTTTAGCTATTCGGGTGATGCCATCAATTAATTTTTGACGTGTTTCATCAGAGTAACTACGGACGGTTAACAGTAATAATGCCTGATCAGAAATGATATTGTGTTTAGTGCCAGATTGAAAACTACCGACGGTGACTACTGCTGGATCTTGAGGATCTAATTCTCGACTAACTAATGTTTGTAAGGCACCTACAATACGTGCGCCCAATACAATAGGATCTTTAGTCGCATGTGGATATGCGCCATGGCCACCAATACCTTTTACTAGAATATTAACACTATCAACATTGGCAAAAGTAAAACCAGGGGTATAACCAATAACACCGGCTTTTAAGCTAGCAGAATTATGAAAAGCTAAGGCATAGTCAGGTTTTGGGAAACGTTTATATAAACCGTCAGCTATCATGTCTTTTGCACCTCGACCACGCTCTTCAGCAGGTTGTAAAATCATCACTAAAGTACCAGACCAATTTTTTTTGTTTTCACTAAGTAACTTTGCCGTACCAACCCAACTTGTCATATGAGTATCATGTGCACAGGCATGCATCACATGAGCCTGTAAGCCTTCTTCAGTGGTGGTGGTAACTTTGGAAGCAAAGGCTAAACCAGTTTGCTCTTTCACCGGTAAGGCATCCATATCAGCGCGAATTAATACCGTAGGACCCTTGCCATTCTTTAATACCGCGACTACCCCCGTACCACCCACTTTTTCAGTGACTTCAAATCCTAATTCACGGGCGGTCTTAGCTAATTTTTTAGCGGTATTAAATTCTACACTAGAAAGCTCAGGACTTTGGTGTAAATCTTTATATAACGTCATCAGCTCAGGCATGACAGCTTGTAAAGACTTTGTATTATTTTTACTACTAGTATTAGTCGTGCCATAGGATAATGAACTACCCGCAAGGCATAAAAAAGAGATTATAAATGCTATATATTTCATTGTATTACTCAGTTAACGATTTAAAAACTATCTTAGCTTAATGCACTAAGCTGTTCAAATTAGATATTACAAAACTATAGATTAAATTAACCATAGGGTTTTAAATAAGTGGACAATAGTATCACCGAGAACAGTGATACTTAGCTAATATAATAAAATCAACAAGGACAAAAATCAATTGACTTTAGTCCTTCGGAGTTTATGGCTTTAGGTATGTTTAAATCAATAATAGTTTGTTATTTTAACGTAATATAACATAGGATGGGATGACTCACTTATGAAGGAATAAAGCCTTATGACCCACCTAAAAACAACTAAAACTGGAGGCGAAAATGGTAAATATGTCAATTGAGTATCAACTTAATAGTGGTGATGTTATTAAGATTAATCATCCCGAAGAGCTAGAGTTTAAAGATTTGGACGGTAACAGTTTAGGAAATGCCAGGGTTATTAAGCTTCATAATGATGATCTGATACTGGCTGAAGCTGCATTCGTTATTTCAGCTGAACATGCGAATGTTAATATACCAAGCGATGCTGTATTTATGGAATCAAAAGTAGGAGTAAAACAACCCTTTGATTTTAATGGTTTGGTCAAAGGCTGTGGTTTTCATTCGGTTAAATATAAGTTTGATAGAGTAGGTGATGAGAGCTCGGATTGGGTTATTGCTTATCCCCAGCATCACTAACGCTAAAAACAGAGGCTATTAATTTGAGTAGCCTCTGTTTTATTGTCATTAATTTATCTCTTTACCTCAAGAACATTTGCTTATTCGATAAGCGCTGCTGGCATTATTGGCAGAAAAATATCACCGTATAAACTGTGCAATACCATATTTTCTAGTTTTTAGTGTTCTTGTTTATTTCTTGCCAAGGCACGATATAAAGTACTTGCGGTAGCTCTTTATGACCTTTAATAAAACTTGTTTTTAACTCTACTCTCTCTAGGGGGTCAGCTGTGGCTTGTCGGTCATTTTCGTCGGCCAAGGCTTTTGTATCGATAAAGATAACAGCCAGTAATATTAAACTAATTTTTAGTCTTATGTTCATGAGTTATTTACCGCCATGGCTGCCTGTAGAGCTTCTACCCAATTTTTAGTGTTTTCGTCTTTTTGCTCACTGTAAGCTAAATAGAATTGGTAATACTCAATCGCTTTAGCAATGTCTTGTAGGTAAATATCAAAAAGTAGTGCCACGTTATAATGCGCTAATACGATAATACCTAAAGAGAAGCGATTTACTTTATTAATCGATATTTTAATAGGCTAGAAAGATAGCAACTGGTTGGTCATTATTACTTATAGTCATCTTGGGTAGCATAGTTACTGACTCTAATCTTTATTCTGGATATAAAAAAAGACCTTAACAAATAAATGTTAAGGTCTTTTTACGAACTATTTAAGTTTAATTATAAAAATTAAGCTTTAGTAATTACGTCAACTAATTTCCAGTTTTTAGACTTAGAAATTGGCGCAACTTCAGTAATAGTTACTAAGTCACCTTCGTTACATACGTTAGTTTCATCATGTGCTTTCAACTTAGTTGAACGCGTCATGTATTTACCGTACATAGGGTGCTTAACACGACGTTCAATCAAAACAACGATAGACTTATCCATTTTGTTACTGATGACGACGCCTTGTAGTGTGCGGATTTTAGTTTCGCTCATTACTTACCAGCCTTTTCAGTTATGATAGTCTTAACACGTGCGATATTGCGACGTACGATTCTTAGCAAATGAGTTTGTGCTAATTGACCAGTACTTGCTTGCATGCGGTAGTTAAACTGCTCGCGAAGAAGTTCTAGTAATTCAGCGTTAAGCTCTTCAATGCTTTTTGCTTTAAGTTCACTAACTTTCATTACAATGCCGTCCTAGTTACGAAGGAAGTTTTGAATGGTAGTTTAGAAGCGGCTAAAGCAAAAGCTTCACGCGCGATCTCTTCAGAAACACCTTCCATTTCATAAAGAACACGGCCAGGAAGAATTTGGCAAACCCAATATTCTACTGAACCCTTACCTTTACCCATACGAACCTCAAGAGGTTTTTTAGTAATTGGCTTATCAGGGAATACGCGTATCCAGATTTTACCTTGACGTTTCACATGACGAGTCATGGCACGACGAGCGGCTTCAATTTGGCGCGCAGTCATACGACCACGTTCCATTGATTTCAAACCGAAAGTACCGAAGCTAACTGAACTACCGACGTGTGCAAGACCACGGTTGCGCATTTTAAATTGCTTACGGAATTTAGTACGTTTTGGTTGTAACATAACTTAGCTCCTACTTAGGCTTGCGGTTGGTTTTTCTTTTAGGTTTAGCCGCTGGTTCTTCTGCCTTAAGTGGCATTTTCCCAATTACTTCACCTTTGAAAATCCAAACTTTGATACCAATAACACCGTAAGTAGTGTTACCACGCGCAATTGCGTAGTCAATATCAGCACGTAAAGTATGTAAAGGTACACGACCTTCACGATACCATTCTGCACGAGCGATATCAGCGCCGCCTAAACGACCACTAACTTGTACTTTGATGCCTTTGGCGCCTAAACGCATTGCATTTTGAACTGCACGCTTCATAGCGCGACGGAACATAACACGACGTTCTAATTGACTAGCAATGCTGTCTGCAACTAGCTGCGCATCCATTTCTGGCTTACGTACTTCAGCTATGTTGATTTGAGCAGGAACACCAGCAATTTTAGAAACTGCTAAACGTAGTTTCTCAACATCTTCGCCTTTCTTACCGATAACAACACCTGGACGAGCCGTGTGAATTGTTACGCGGATAGATTTAGCTGGACGTTCGATTACCACTTTTGAAAGTGATGCACGTTTAAGCTTTTCTTTTAAAAATTCGCGAACCTTATGGTCGCCGTCTAAATTGCTAGCAAAATCTTTATTGCTTGCAAACCAAGTAGACGCGAAAGGTTTCGTGATACCTAAGCGAATACCGTTAGGATGAACTTTTTGACCCATACTAATATACTCCTAAGAATCAGACACGATCACAGTGATGTGACTCGTGCGCTTGATGATGCGATCGGCTCGGCCTTTCGCACGTGGCATAATACGTTTCATTGTTGGACCATCGTCAATCAAAATTGTTTTAACGAATAATTCATCAATATCTGCACCTTCGTTATGCTCGGCATTCGCGATAGCAGAGTTAAGTACTTTTTTAACTAATTCAGCAGCTTTTTTATTGCTAAAAGTTAGAATTTCAAGTGCTTTCTCTACGTTAACGCCACGGATTTGATCCGCAACTAAACGCGCTTTTTGAGCAGAACCACGGGCAAATTTATGTATAGCAATAGCTTGCATGTAACTTCCCCTTATTTCTTCGCTTTCTTATCAGCGACATGACCGCGATAAGTACGAGTTGGTGCAAATTCTCCTAATTTGTGACCGATCATTTCTTCGGTAACAAATACAGGAACGTGTTGACGGCCATTATGGACAGCGATGGTCAATCCGATCATTGTAGGAATGATCATTGAACGACGGGACCAAGTTTTAATTGGCTTTTTATTCCCGCTTTCCACCGCTTTCTCTACCTTCGTCAACAAGTGTAGGTCAATAAATGGACCTTTCTTGAGGGAACGTGGCATGGTGAATCCTTATATATTCAATTCTTCATGTGAACTTAGCAAACTAAGTTCAGCAATCAGAATATTAATTAAATGTACTAAATTACTTAGTACGACGACGAACGATAAATTTATCAGTACGCTTGTTCGAACGAGTCTTGTAACCCTTAGTTGGTACACCCCAAGGGGATACCGGGTGACGACCGCCAGATGTCTTACCTTCACCACCACCATGTGGGTGATCAACTGGGTTCATGGCAACACCACGAACAGTTGGGCGAACACCGCGCCATCTTGAAGCACCAGCTTTACCCAATGAGCGAAGCATATGTTCAGAATTACCGATTTCACCTAAAGTTGCACGACAATCTGTTTCAACTTTACGCATTTCGCCAGAGCGAAGACGTAAAGTAACGTAAGCACCGTCTTTCGCAACTAATTGTGCGTAAGTACCAGCTGCACGTGCTATTTGAGCACCTTTGCCAGGCTTAAGTTCGATTGCGTGAATAACACTACCTAATGGTATGTTACGTAGTGGCATTGTATTACCAGCTTTGATCGGAGCACCTACACCAGACAGGATACTATCACCTGCTGATAAGCCTTTAGGGGCTAAGATGTAACGACGTTCACCATCGGCATACAATACTAACGCGATGTTAGCACTACGGTTTGGATCATATTCTAAACGCTCAACTTTGGCTGGAATGCCATCTTTTAGACGTTTAAAGTCGATAATACGATAATGTTGCTTATGACCACCACCAATGTGACGAACCGTAATGCGACCATTATTGTTACGACCACCAGACTTAGACTTAGTGTCTAATAGTGGTGCATAAGGCTTACCTGTATGAAGTTCTTTGTTTACCACTTTAACTAGGTGACGACGACCCGGAGAAGTAGGTTTACATTTTACTATAGCCATTTTAGCTGCTCCTTATGATTCCGCGCCAACGAAGTCGATTTCACTACCTTCGCTAAGAGTTACATATGCTTTTTTCCAATCGTTACGACGACCAGTACGAGCACCTGTACGTTTCTCTTTACCTTTAACGTTAAGTGTATTAACACCTTCAACGGTAACTTCAAAAAGTTTTTCAACTGCCGCTTTAATTTCAGCTTTAGTTGCATCTGTAGCTACTTTGAAAACAACAGTGTTGTTTGCTTCAGCAGCAGTAGTTGCTTTTTCAGAAATATTTGGTGCTAAAAGCACTTTCAACAAACGTTCTTCGTTTATCATGCTAAAATCCCCTCAATCTCTTTAATTGCATCTGCAGTGATTAAAACCTTTTCGAAACCAACCAAGCTTACAGGGTCGATTGCTGCAACGTCACGAACATCAACTTTATACAAGTTGCGTGCTGATAAGAATAAGTTCTCATCAACTTCTTTCGTTACAATCAATACGTCTTTAAGCTCTAAACCTTTTAACTTAGCAACAAGTTCTTTAGTTTTAGGCGTTTCTACCGAAAAGTTCTCTACTACAACTAAACGTTCTTGACGAACTAATTCAGAAAGGATGCTAGCGATAGCACCACGATACATTTTACGGTTAACTTTTTGACTGTGATCTTGAGGTTTAGCAGCAAATGTAACACCACCTGAACGCCAAATTGGACCACGAGTAGTACCGGCACGTGCACGGCCAGTACCTTTTTGACGCCATGGTTTTGCACCACCGCCACTAACTTCTGAGCGAGTTTTCTGAGCACGAGTACCTTGACGAGCGCCAGCTGCATAGGCAACTACTACTTGATGTACTAACGCTTCGTTAAACTCACGTCCAAAAGTTGCTTCAGATACTTCAAGAGCACCTGATGCGTCTTTTAATGATAATTCCATCACAAAATCTCCTGGACTAAGCTTTAACAGCTGGTTTGATGATTACGTTGCCATTGATAGCACCCGGAACTGCGCCTTTAATAAGCAACAAGTTACGTTCAGCATCAACACGAACCAATTCAAGGTTTTGTGTAGTACAACGCACAGAACCCATATGACCAGACATTTTCTTGCCTTTAAATACACGACCTGGTGTTTGACACTGACCTAACGAACCGTTAGATCTGTGTGATAACGAAACACCATGCGTTGCATGTTGCATAGTAAAGTTCCAGCGTTTAATACCGCCTTGGAAGCCTTTACCTTTCGATGTACCAGTAACGTCTACTAATTTAGTGTCATTGAATAATGAAACAGTGATTTCACTGCCAGCTTCGATGTCACTACCTTCATTTTCGTTTAAACGAAATTCCCACAAGCCACGGCCTGCTTCGATTCCTGCTTTTGCGAAATGTCCAGCAGCTGGTTTAGTTACACGGCTTGCTTTACGCTTACCCGTAGTAACTTGTAGTGCTGAATAACCATCGTTGTCTACTGTTTTAACTTGAGCAACACGGTTTGCTTCAACTTCAATAACAGTAACAGGGGTAGAAACACCATCTTCTGTGAAGACACGAGTCATACCCACTTTACGTCCAACTAGACCTATAGTCATGTTAAAACTCCCCTTAGCCCAAGCTGATTTGAACATCAACACCAGCTGCAAGATCTAAACGCATTAATGCGTCTACAGTCTTTTCAGTTGGCTCAACGATATCAATCATGCGTTTGTGAGTACGAATTTCATACTGATCACGTGCATCTTTGTTAACGTGTGGAGAAGTCAAGATAGTGTAACGTTCTTTGCGTGTAGGAAGTGGAATTGGACCACGAACCTGTGCACCAGTACGTTTTGCAGTATCAACGATTTCTGCTGTAGATTGATCAATCAAACGATGATCGAACGCTTTCAAACGAATGCGAATTCTTTGATTTGACATGAAGACAAATCCCCTTTTTAAAGAACAAAAAAATACATCCCGCTGCTTCCTTATGTGCCGGAAGGGGGAGTATTAACTAATAAACATTCAACTCAAAATTAGAGTTGCTGTAAAATAAATAAAAAGATAATTCTTACTTATTTAGTGCTCTAAGCGATTACCTTGGGTAAAAGTCTTAAGCAACCACACTCGATTAGGCTGAATGCGAGCGCGTATTATACAATAAAGTATCTTATGTGCAAGCTTTCTCGTTACTTATCGTTGATTAAGTCATTGGTTAGAGGAGACATAAGCGTGTTGGACATCTCTATAGTGGCAACAATAGTATAATTTAGTGCTTTTATCCGAATGCGTATAAGTATCTTAACCTAAATACTTTGGTATATTTATATCGATATGTTTTATACAAATGACTCTTATTATTTCCAGGGCGTTGCTATATTTACATGTGTTTACTGGCTATTTTGGGTCATTTTAGGCCTGCTAGTTTATTAGTACTATTTTATACGGGAACAAGATATAGATATTTAGGATAACGTCACTAAGTAATAGAGTATTTTAGCGTACACAGCTTACATGCCATATTACGTCTCTATTATATCAATAAAAAATATCAATAAAAAATATCGACAAATTACAACACGGTTAGTCTGCATGA
>JBKEHN010000017.1:0-33349 GCA_046710905.1 Colwellia sp. | reverse complement strand
ATTCGTTATATTCAGGATTTATACGGCATTGTCTGCGTTGTTCGCCCCAATCACTTAAGGCTTTTTATTGCTAAAGGCTTTCTAAGTTCAGGGGCTCACAACTTGACAGCTTTGTCTAAATCCAGACTATTTAGAATTTATTTTATAAAAAACCGACCTTGCGTCGGTTTTTTTATGCTTGATGATAAAGCAGCGCTAACAAGTTTCCGTCTACGAGGAAGTGCTATGCATGGATTTTTGAGAGTGGCGTAGGCTGGATTTTAATCGCGTATGGTTTGGTTTTTAATGACGCTAAATATACTTTATTTATTCTATTTCAAAGTATTTCAAAGTATTTCTCCTTTTACAGTGTCTAAGCCCCTTTTTACCTTGTAAAAAACACGCTATTTCTTTATGATCATAAAAATTTTTGTCGATATACCACTTGGTATGAATTTGATCTAACAAAAACAAACGCTGTGCTTACTGGTTATTATAAAATTATCGCTTAGTGAGTCATAAAAATAATTGTTTTGTTAGTGTCTTAGTTGGAGAGTATGAATGAGCAATGTGCCTGTGAATAACGGCCGCAGACGCTTCCTAACCGCTGCTACTGCAGTTGTTGGTGGTGCTGGTGTGGTTGGGGCTGCTGTGCCTTTTATTGCTTCCTGGAATCCAAGTGCTCGCGCGAAAGCTGCGGGTGCTCCAGTTGAAGTTAATATAGGTAAAATACAGCCTGGTCAATTAATCCGTGCTGAATGGCGTGGTAAACCCGTTTATGTTGTACGTCGAACGGAAAAAACAGTTAGTGATTTAGCTAAACACGACGACCAGTTACGTGATCCTAATTCTGAAAAAGCTCAACAACCTGTTTATGCAACTAATGCTTATCGTTCAATCAGACCTGATTTCTTAGTTGCCTTAGGTGTTTGTACTCACTTAGGTTGTGCTCCTACTCACCATGGCGGTGATTTCGAGCAATTCGTTGAAGGCGTTCCAAATGGCTTCTTCTGTCCATGTCATGGTAGTAAATTCGATATGGCTGGTCGCGTATTTCAAGGTGTTCCTGCACCATTAAATTTAGTGGTTCCAGAGCATTCTTTTATCAATGATGACACTTTGCTTATCGGTGTTGCTCAAGGAGAAGCGTAATGTTAATGAAACTAGTTACTGACTTTATGGGGTGGATAAACAAACGTTTACCTGTCACTGATGCTTGGAACAAGCATGTAGGGCAATACCCTGCACCAAAAAACTTTAATTTTTGGTACTTCTTTGGTTCTTTAGCCATGTTAGTACTGGTTAACCAAATTCTTACCGGTATTTGGTTAACAATGAACTATGAACCCTCTGGCGAAGGTGCGTTTGCGTCTATTGAATACATTATGCGTGATGTCGACTTTGGTTGGTTATTACGTTATATGCATTCAACGGGGGCATCTGCCTTTTTCGTGGTGATATATATGCACATGATGCGCGCCTTAATCTATGGTTCGTATCAAAAACCGCGTGAATTACTATGGATCTTCGGTATGTTGATCTTCTTAGTACTAATGGCTGAAGCGTTCATGGGTTACTTATTACCTTGGGGTAATATGTCTTATTGGGGCGCACAAGTAATAATTTCTCTGTTTGGTGCTATTCCTATTATTGGTGATGATTTAACGTTATGGATCCGTGGTGACTATGTTATCTCAGGTGCTACTTTAAACCGCTTCTTCGCATTACACGTTATTGCGATGCCACTGGTACTGGTTATTTTAGTATTCTTGCATATCCTTGCTTTACATGAAGTAGGTTCAAATAACCCTGAAGGTATCGATATTAAAAAGCCTAAAGGTAGTGTTAAACCTGAAGAACTAAGTAAGTTTACTTTCCATAAACAATACAGTGATAAATACGATATTGTCGATGCAGTACCTTTCCATCCTTACTACACTGTAAAAGATATTATGGGTGTTGCTGTTTTCTTATTCTTATTCTGTTGGGTAATGTTTTTTGCACCAGAGGGCGGTGGTTACTTTATAGAAGCGCCAAACTTTACTCCTGCAAATAGCTTGAAAACACCTGAGCATATTGCACCTGTATGGTATTTTGGTCCTTTCTACACTATTTTACGTGTTGTTCCTGATAAGTTATTAGGTGCCGTTGCTATGTTTGGCGCTATCGTGATGTTATTTGCCTTACCGTGGTTTGACCGTGGTACAGTTAAATCTATTCGCTATCGTTCAAAGTTACATTTAGCTAACTTGATTCAATTCGCCCTTTGTTTTGTTGTTTTGGGTGTTTTAGGTACTATGCCAGCAACGCCAATAGCTAATTTAATTGGTATAATTGCTAGTTTTGGTTATTTTGGTTTCTTTATTGCTTTGTGGTTTTATAGTAAAAATGAAAATACTAAACCAGTTCCAGATAGGATAGCAGACTAATGAAAAAATTAATTATAGCCGCTACTTTCGGTATACTTTTTAGTATAACGGCACTTGTGTCGTTCAATGCTGTTGCTGCAGGGCCAAGTATTCAATTAGATAAAGCCAATAATGATTTATCAGATAAGGAGTCTTTGAAAAAAGGCTTTAAAACCTATATTAATTATTGTTTAGGCTGTCATCAGTTACAATATCAACGTTACAATCGTACCTTTGTCGATTTAGGTATTGAACAAGCTGATGGTATTGCTAACTTCATGCCTACCGGTGACAAAGTGGGGGGGCATATTCTCAATACCATGCCAGGAAAAGATGCGGCAAAATGGTTTGGTGTCGCGCCACCAGATTTAACATTAGAAGCACGTTTACGTAGTCCCGATTGGATTTATACCTACCTGCGTTCTTTTCATATTGATGAATCACGCCCATTTGGTGTGAATAATACAGTATATAAAGATGTTGGTATGCCGCATGTTTTGGAAAATTTACAAGGCGTTAGTACTTTAACGTTTAGTAAAGAGCTTGACGGAGAAGGTAAAGAGCACGAGGTATCTACTTTATCACCAGCAATGGGTGGTAGTTTAACTGCCGAAGAGTATGATGTAGTGATACGTGACTTAACAAACTTCTTAGAATATGTTGGCGAACCCAATAAACTTGAGCGTAAAGCACTTGGCTATTGGGTGTTAGCTTTCTTATTTTTCTTCTTTATTATTGCTTATTTCCTTAAGAAAGAATATTGGAGAGATGTACACTAAGTTAGATACCCAAATCCTATGAATATGTAGGTTGTAGCTGGAATTACAAACGTCTTTAGACAAGGTATTGATTGAAGAGTATGGTTACTCCCTTCTTAAAATCAATAACCTAGCCATAAGTGTTTTTAAACCAGTCTTATCGGGCTCTGAGTAGTTTATGTTTTTCGTTGTCTCCTTTTTTAAGGCAATAACCCTTGATAAAAGTAGGTGCCTTGATCATAAATCGCTTAGTGGTCCTGAAACACACAGCTTCAAGTGTCTTGGGTATAAGTACAATAAATTTCAGGGGAATTTGATAGTTGAATATCAAATTCCCCTTTGTTAGTTTTTAAAGTAAACGATTTTAGGAGGCTTTATGGCCGTAGCAGCAAATAAACGCTCTGTGATGACGTTGTTCTCTCATGCCGATGATATGTATAGTCATCAGACACGCATTGTTTTAGCAGAAAAAGGTGTTGGTGTAGACATCAACTTAGTTGATTTAGCTAACTTGCCTGAAGACCTATTGGACTTGAATCCATATGGTACAGTACCGACTTTAATTGACCGTGAATTAGCGCTATATGAAGCTAAAATCATCGTTGAATATTTAGATGAACGTTTTCCTCACCCACCCTTGATGCCAGTATATCCGGTAGCACGTGGTCGTAGCCGTCTATTGATGCATCGTATGGAACAAGATTGGTATAGTCTTACTAAAATTATCATGACAGGCAGCGCTGATAAAGCCGCTAAAGCGCGTCAAGAATTAAAAGAAAGCTTGTTAAGTATTGCACCAATTTTAAACGAAGCACCTTATTTTATGAGCGAAGAGTACAGCTTAGTTGATTGTTATTTAGCACCATTATTATGGCGTTTACCTGTATTTGGTATTGAATTAGTGGGTCAAGGTTCAAAAGAACTTAAAAGCTATATGTTACGTGTATTTGAACGTGAATCATTTCAAGCTTCATTGACCGAAGAAGAACGTGAATTACGTTTTGGTCATCCTGCGTAATGGATGATGCAACACCTAGCTCTATGAGCTCAAATAAGCCTTATATAGTTAAGGCTTTCTATGAGTGGATTTCAGATAATGATCTCACGCCATATATTATGGTTGACGTTAATGTATACGGTGTATTAGTGCCAATGAGTTATGTGGCTGATGGACAGATTGTTCTAAATGTTGCAAGTTCAGCTATTGGGACTATCGCATTAGGTGATAAAACCATTGAGTTTAGTGCCCGTTTTGGCGGTAAATTAGAGCATATTACTGTACCCTATGGTGCGATAGGTGCTATATATGCTAAAGAAAATGGTGCAGGGACCTCATTGCCTATCGAGCATCCTATTGAGGATGAAAATGAGATAGTTGACATGATGCCCGTTAAACCAAAATCTACTTTAAGTAGTGTTGCTTCAACGGGTAGTGAAGCAGAAAAATCGAACAAAAGTAAAGCGAAAAGTAAGGCGAGTTTGAAAATCATCAAATAACTTTATAGTTTACTTTAATTACAGTTACAAAAAACGCTAGATATTATTAATATCTAGCGTTTTTTTTGTCTACATATCTAGTAATAAATATACGTGTTAGATATATTCAAACGCGTTAAATACGCGGCTAACACCGTTAATGTTACGGGTGATATCTACCACAATGGCGGCTTCCTTCTTGGTGACTAAACCGAGTAGGAATACTTCAGAATTCTCAGTGACAACTTTAATATCCTTTGCATTAACATCGCTGTTAGCAAGCAAAGCTGATTTGATCTTAGATGTTAGCCATATATCATGACTTTGTGCGGTTAAAGTGATAGTTGAGCTAATACGAATCTGATTATATATGCTTATGATATCAGGAACATCCTGAATTGTTTTTATAGCAAGCGCTTTTAAGTAGCTATTAGGTGCTTGGCCTACCACTAAAACTGTACCGTTCATACTAACTATATGCAAGTTAGTGTTATCGGATAATGCCTTCTGCTTGTTTAATTCATTATGGGCAATAAATTCAATACTTTGATCGTCAATTTGTTTAACAAAAGTACGTCTATCGGCAACCATAGTTGCACCTGTGGTAACAGCTACTACCGTAGCAATAGCACAGCTTTGCAGTACAGAAAGTAGCATTAGTACACTCACTAATTGTACTGAATTACTCTTACTCTTAGTTAATGTTGAGTACTTCTTGTTCAGGCTGAGCATTTATTGATCACCCTGGGGGAATAAAGTTATATCAATAATTTCACATAGACTATGTAAAACGATTAAATGTACTTCTTGAATTCTTGATGTTCTCGCTGAAGGCACACGTATTTCTACATCACCCTCTCCCAATAGCCCTGAAATATCACCGCCATCAAATCCTGTTAAGGCAATGATAGGAATATCACGAGATACAGCACTTTCAATGGCTTTAATGACGTTACGTGAATTACCACTGGTAGAGATAGCTAACAATACATCGCCATTATGACCGAGTGCCTTTATTTGCTTTGAAAAAACTTCGTCATATTGGTAATCATTAGCGATAGAGGTAATAGTTGAAATATCGCTATTGAGAGAGATTGCCGGCAAGCTAGGACGTTCAGTTTCATATTTGTTAAGCAGTTGTGCACAAAAGTGTTGAGCGTGACCAGCAGAGCCGCCATTACCACATGATATTATTTTATTACCACCTAATAAACATTGAACCATCATCATACCTGCATGCTCTATAGATGGACCTATCAACTCGCTAGCAGCAATTTGCGTTTGTATGCTTTCAGTGAAATTATTTTTGATCTGTTCTAGCATGTAAAATTGACTCCGCGACTATAGTTGAATGATGAATGCTAACAGGTTAAAAAGCATTTTTTAACCAAGTAATTTGTGGTTGAGTAATATCGCCTTGAAGCGCTATTACATCAATACGACAGGATGTATTATATTCATTTAAACCTGCTTGATGCAGGTAAAATGTGACGCAATGCTTAATTTTTTGTTGCTTACTCGCTGGTATTGCTGCAATGGCACCGCCAAATAGTCTATTTTTACGGTACTTTACTTCGATAAAAACATAGGTGTCATCTTCAAGCATAATAAGATCTATTTCACCTTGACGAGAGTGGAAATTTCTATCAATTAGCGTTAATCCCAGTTCAGTTAAATACTGCTCAGCATAACGTTCAGTAAATTGCCCTATGTCTGTACTGGTGATCTTTTTAGTCGAGGCATCGTTATTCCATAGCAATAGAGACAACCTTGTTACGCTGGTAAGTACCCCAAAGTAAACTGCGGGTGAGAATATTATTGTCACCCAGTTTAATTACCCCTGTTTGTCCCCAGTGTTGAAGGTAAGGTACTTGCTGCATCAATGGAATTTTATTAATAAGTTGGTAGCTGTCATAACCCATAGCAAATAGTCGAGATAAACCATCACTGCGCTTTGGCCAAAGCTGTTGAGTAAGTATTGCTAATTCAGCGTTTTGCTCACCAGTTAACAACCAAGGGATCTCGGTAAAGGTTAGCCCTTGCAAGTCACTATTACTACTGTAATCGCTTTGAGTACTATGACTACGAGAGCTAGCAAAAATAGGAATAGTATCGGCAAACGGACTGATATTAACGTCAATATACGGTTTTACTAATCGTGTTTGATCTGGGGTACCAACAAGATAAATCATATCAATATCGCGACGATTTCGAGTTTGTGTTTTTATACTTTGGTTAAGACGGCTTTTAAGTTTATCAATACGAATTTTACTCTTATCCACCGATAAACTGGCTTTAATATTATCCTGCATTTGTGCGCCTGTGTCGTAATCGACTACCCCAACAATATTACCTGTAACGAGTTGCCACTGTGTGGCAAATGCTTGAGCAATACGCTTACTTACTATGCCGTTTTGACTTAATACAATAGGGTGCTTAAAATTTTGACGACTTAATGTCATTGCCGCTTGTCTTGCTTCATCTTCTGGACGCATAGAGAACACAGTATGGAGGCTCGTTAGCGCAGCTTTAGCTGGAATATTTAACAGCAGGGTATCGATTCTACTAGCATTATTAGGTACTTGTAAATAGTTATTTATTGCAGACTTATTATCAATGGGAGTAATGTAAGTGATTGATTTATCTTGCTTATTAATTAGTTTTTGAGTTGACTGTTCGGCTTTGTTAAAATTGAATAAATCGCTACTGGCATTAAGTAAATAGTCATTTTGTAATTGTGTCTGGGTACTTGTATAGCTGATATATTTATCTACATTAGATTTAAGTAAGGGTCCAATGACATAGTCAATTTGTAGTGTTGAAAATTCATTAGTTAGACCATACCAATTCACCGTATTACTATCGATAAAATGTAGACTACCACTTTTATGATTAGTAAAACTCGCTAAAATCCCTTGTTGAATGGCTCGCCCAGCCTTACTCTGTTTGCCACTTAAAGGTAGGATAACCGCAATATTTTCTATATTTTTTGCAATAATAGCTTGTTCAGTTAGTTTTTTAGCTATGACATTACCTGGATGTAGCTTGAATTTTTTTTGCCACATAGTTAGGTGGTATTGTATTTGCTGTTGATTGCCACCAAATTTATTGGCTATAGCCGTTAGCTTCAACCAACCTTTACTCTTAGGGGCTTTATCCAAAGCGAGTAGATTAAGTTGCCATTGTGATAATCGCTGAAGATTATTCCAAATTGCGTCCACTTGCTGTTGCCTTTGGGATAAATTTTGTGTCAAAGAAAAAGCAAATAATTGGGCGTTTAACGCTGGAATAGGTCTTTTTTCTTCTTGTAGTACTGCGCTTAATAACCGGTAATATGGAGCGGTAAGTAATATGCTGTTTTCATTAGAGTATTGCTCAAGCTGATTGAGTTGCAAATGACTTTCTGCGTAATAGCCAAGCTCTTGTAAACTACCTGCCTTAATTAGTACTAATTGAACTTTTTCTTGAGCATGTTGAGAAAGTTTTTCGTCCATTAACGGCAATATTTTGTCCGCCAGCCACAGCGCTTTAGGATAATCTTTTTGCTGATAAAATAGCTTAGTGGCAATAAGTAATTCACCTATGGCAGCGTTAGCTTCTAACGTTTGCGCAAGCTCAATATGATGTGCTGCAGAGGTTGTATCTAAATCTACTGAAATTTCTTCAATTCCAGTATTTGGGTCAGTCGGTATTTTATTTTCGGGAGCTTGCCTGGTGCTACAACTTGCAAGTAATGAGAGCAACAGAGCGGCTAAAACTCGAGATTTGATATAGTATAAATTCATTGAAAAGTAATCTAATCCTGTTGGCCTAATCTTACAAGTAAGGCTGCTGTTTTTAGCACAATCAATAAATCCGTGCGTATTATTATCGGTATAGGGTTATAATAAACGCCTACGAAGTTAGTCACAACTAATAAATACCCATGTTACTTGAAAATTTGGGGTTCAGCTGTAATTAGAAACGGCTTTAGGTAAGGCATTGATTGAAGAAAATAGTTACTCTATTGCCGAAATCAATAATACAACATAAAGCGTTTTTAAATCAGCCCTGTGGAGATTTCTGAGGGAGTCATGTTGATTGGCGCTTATCTTGCTAGGGAACAACCCTTAATAAATAGAGGCGTATTGATTATGAATTGCTTAGGTATCCTTAAACACGAATTCTGAGGTATCATAGGTATATGCCAAATCGAGTGAAGTAATTTTACATGAGTGAAACAACCTTAACACCAGCTACCCTTTATATTGTTGCAACCCCTATCGGTAATTTAGGCGATATCAGTCAGAGGGCAATTGATGTATTAACACAAGTTGATGTGATTGCTTGTGAAGATACTCGCCATAGCGGAAAGTTGCTGTCTGCCTTTTCGATAAAAAATAAAACCATGTCATTACACGACCATAATGAGCGTCAACGTCAAGAGCAAGTGGCCAACATGTTAAAAGAGGGTAAAACTATTGCTTTAGTATCCGATGCTGGCACACCATTAATAAGTGATCCAGGTTTTCACCTAGTACGACATTGCCGAAGTCTTGGCCTTAATGTTTCGCCTATTCCTGGAGCCTGTGCAGCCATTTCAGCATTATCAGTAGCCGGACTACCGACTGATCGATTCAGCTTTGAAGGTTTTTTACCTTCTAAGTCAGGCGCAAGACAAGCCAAGTTACTCGCCTTGGCTGATGAACCTCGTACCATGGTTTTTTATGACGCGCCTCGCCGCGCAATAGATACCGTTCGAGATATTGTTACTACGCTCGGTGGTGAACGTTATATCGTTATCGCCAGAGAGTTAACTAAAACCTTTGAAACTATCCATAGCGATAGCGCCGAAAACTTTCTTACTTGGCTTGAAGAAGATGCCAATCAGCTTAAAGGTGAGATGGTATTAATAATCGAAGGTTATAAAGCCAAAGAAAATGAAATATCAGCAGAAGTGATTAGCACGTTGAAATTATTACTTGCTGAGATGAAGCCGAAAAAAGCTTGCGCAATTGCCGCTGAAATCTATGGCGTGAAGAAAAATTCCTTATATGAAGTTGCTTTAAGCCTAAAGTCAGAAAGTTAAATCGTACTGATTAAGT
The DNA here is from genome assembly GCA_046710905.1 of Colwellia sp. GTDB lineage: Bacteria > Pseudomonadota > Gammaproteobacteria > Enterobacterales > Alteromonadaceae > Colwellia. The sequence continues at coordinate 23,644 of JBKEHN010000017.1, read as the reverse complement.
AAAGGTCGTAGACATTTGCCGTAAATAAGGTAAAATGCGCGCCGAGTTGACCAGACAATCGCTGGCTAGTTTACATCAGTATTTCTAGCGGGAGGAAAGTCCGGGCTCCAATGAACAGGGTGCCAGGTAACGCCTGGGCGGCGTGAGCCGACGACAAGTGCAGCAGAGAGAAGACCGCCGATGGTTATCTTTCGAGATTTCACAGGTAAGGCTGAAAGGGTGCGGTAAGAGCGCACCGGATTGCTGGTAACAGTAATTGCAGGGTAAACTCCACCTGGAGCAAGACCAAATAGGGTTTCATGATTATTGTTACGTAAGTTTCGATAATATAAGCGTGGTTCGCGTGGAAACCGGGTAGGTTGCTTGAGCCTTAGAGCGATTTAAGGCCTAGACGAATGATTGTCAGTTCATTTACTTTTAGTAAGAGAGCTACAAAACCCGGCTTATAGTGTCAACTCGCTAAATTTAGTAACCGCTTGAGCTATTTATAATAGATCAAGCGGTATTCTAAAATTCTTTCAAATCAAATCAAATCAAATCAAACCGTTATATCCAAATTTGGTACAGCTTCAGCGAGATCAAAGTTAAAAATCTACTTCAACATTGTTACTATCGATTCCTCAATCTATTGAAATTTTACTGGTAAGTTCATTTAGGCTTATTTATATTTCTGCGAGGCTCGAATTTAGCGGTTATTTAGAAAATTTCAAAAGATTAATTAAAAACTAAAACCTAGTACACCTTTGGGCACACTAATATTATTTTTAACAATTAAAAGTAACAATTAAAAGTAACAATTAAAAGTAACAATTAAAAGTAACAATTAAAAGTAACAATTAAGCAATTAGACAATAGAAAAGGTCATTGTTTTTAACTATTTATGTTCTAGCAAATATAGTTTTTATCTGAGGATGAAAGTACTTAAACGCATGGCAACCAGAGAAATAAAGCCTTGCTTACGAACTCAACAGTTATGTGTCGCAGCTATGTTTTTAGAACGTTGGTCAGTTATTATTATTACAGGAGATAAAACATCTTGTTGTTCATTTAATTATATTAGATACCGTTTTCACAAATCAAGGATAGTCTGTTAAAGCGGTTATAAATTTTTGATAGTCATTCTGGCCATATATTTAATACCTTATCTATCATTGCCTAAGCTATGTATCAACAATTAACAGCTGCTAAGCGTTGATATATTTGAATATAATTAACCTTTAGATTTGTAGTGATGTGCCATGTTTTATCGAATAGCTTGAACGCCATGCCCATTTCTTCTACCAGTTGCATATTAGCGTTAGAAGCCATATAAAGTAACTCAGTTGGAGTGACAAAGGCATTCCAGTGGTGTGTTCCAATGGGTAAGTATCGCATAATATATTCTGCACCAACAATACCAATTAAGTAGGATTTCAATGTTCTATTAAGTGTTGCCATGATTAAGCAACCATCGTCTTTACATAATTGACTGCATTGGCTAACCAAGTCTTTTTGATTCGGCACATGTTCTATTACTTCGGCATTAATCACCACATCATAACGACCTTCATCGGCTGCATTGGTTTGCTGGGCAACTTCGTGTCGATACTCAATATCAAGTTTAGATTTCAAAGCATGGCGTTTAGCAACTTCAATACTTACTGCACTGGCATCTATACCAACTACGGTTGCGCCCGCTTGTGCTAGCGGCTCACAAACTAATCCGCCACCACAGCCGACATCTAAAATAAGTAAACCTTGCAGTGGTTTTACTGCGTTGGCATCGCGATGATAAAATAAACATATCCGTTCTATAAAATATGATACTCGCACTCGGTTAAAATCAAGTGCGGTCTTGTATTGTCCATTTGGGTCCCACCAACTTTCAGCAAATTGATCAAATTTGGCTATTTCAACAGGACTAAAATTACCAATAACATTACATTCAATGTTACTATTTGACTTTGGGTTAAGCTTACTTTTGTCAGACATAGTAAATATCTCCATCTCATTTATCATTAATTAACAAAAGGCACCATTATGGAAAATCAATTAAATGTTTTAGGTACGCGTCTGCAACTATGTTGTGATAATACTGGGTATACCCGAAAAGGCTTTTGTTATGTGCCTGAAGTAGACTTTGGTAATCACAGTGTTTGCGCCATCATTACTGACGAATTTCTTCAATTCTCAAAATCACAAGGCAATGACTTGATAACGCCTAATCCTATGTACGATTTTGCCGGCTTAAAAGCGGGAGACAAATGGTGTTTATGCGCTATTCGCTGGTATCAGTCTATTTCAGCCAATGTTGCTCCCCCTATCGTACTCGAAGCAACTAACGAAAAAGCCTTAAAGATAGTCTCGCTAGATATTTTAAAAGCATACGAATATAAAAATTAGGCTGCTATATGCTGAAAATGACTAAGCTGTTTATCAGAAGTGAAGCTGTTAATACAAAAAATTATCGGTATTAACGGTTTTTGTATTGCGTTGGACAGTAAGCTCTCGTTACACTTTCACTTCTAAGCTGCACATGCTTTGTCGAGCGTCCACTCACTCTTTGTCGCCATAATTTAAAACTTCTAGGCTTTGAACGGCTTCGCATAAATTTAATCACTGCAGGCTCTTGCAGACCAAACTGATGTTCTATGGCTTCAAACGGTGTTCTATCTTCCCAAGCCATTTCTATAATTCGAGATTCTTCTTCTAATAATAGTTCCACAACCCTTTCCTAAATGTATAAATATTCATTCCATTATCTATACGGATATTGGTAAAACAAAGACCAATAATTCGTTAAATAATTATTTAGTTAGTCTGCCTATATTGTCTTAAAGTATAGACATTGATGAAAACTTTATTTATAAGTTTCCTAAATTATTCAATAAATTTTTGGCATGACTTCTTATTTCTATTTTTTGTGCTTGCGCCATTTTATCCCAATTACGGATAGGAAAACTCATTCTATGATTAGACGAAAACTTATCATAGTTTTCTCCAATAAAATTCCAATACAAGCTATTTAATGGACAAGCCGTTTCGCCAATTCTTTCTTTAACGTTATAGTGGCAACCTTTACAGTAATCACTCATTTTATTGACGTAATTTCCGCTCGCTGCATAGGGTTTTGTTGCTATCCAACCGCCATCTGCAAACAGAGCCATACCGCGCGTATTGGGTAACTCAACCCATTCAATTGCATCTATATATATACCCAAATACCAATCATCAACTTGATCTGGTGAAATTCCAGCAAGTAGCGCGAAGTTACCTGTGATCATCAATCGTTGAATATGGTGAGCATAAGCATGCTCTAGTGATTGTGATATAGCACTTTTTAAACATTGCATTTTAGTGTTACCGTTCCAAAAAAAGTCAGGTAAGTTACGGTTTGCCTCTAAAAAATTTTGTTCGGCATAGTTTGGCATATTAGCCCAATACATACCTCTTACATATTCTCGCCAACCTAAAATTTGTCGAATAAATCCTTCAACTTGTGAAAGGGTGACTTTTCCATCAGAATTTTTATAGGCAAGAAGTGCTGCTTGAATAACCTCCATTGGGTTAAGCATTTTACAGTTAATAGAAAAGCTAAGACGCGAGTGATATAAACTCCAAGCGTACGGCGACGCTACAGTCATCGCATCTTGAAAATCACCAAAATTTGGCAGTTGATGTTTACAAAAAAACTCAAGTAATACTAATGACTGTTGGCGATTAATCGGATAAGAAATATTACTGGATTCTTCACCTATGGTATTAATCTGATAACTTTTTATACGTTGTAAAAAAGTAGCTGCTGGGTTTGAAAAAACCAAGGGTTTTGGAATATACTTTAGATCAGTTTTTTTAAATGATTTTCTATTATTTGCGTCAAAATTCCATGCATCACCCTCAGGTTTATCACCCGCCATTAAAATAGAGAAGCGTTTACGCATATAGCGATAAAAATTCTCCATTCTTATATGGCTTGCGGCTTTAAAATGATTAGATAATTCATCAAAGGGAAGTAAGAAATGCTCACTTTCTACTTGGTAAACGGGTATATCAAGGTGGTCAGATATATTACTGAGTTGTAAACGTAAACGATACTCATCAGGACGCTGAAAAGTAAAGCTTTCACTTGAATATTCAGCGGTTAATGTTGTGATTAGATCAGAGAGATTTTGATATTTTTGAGTGTCATCTAACGTTAAATAACATACGCGATGACCTTGGCTTTCAAGGTACTGAGCAAAGTCACTCATAGCTGCAAAAAAAGCGGTTATTTTTTGAATATGGTGTTTGGTATAACTTGCTTCTTGGTGAAGCTCAGCTATGACATAAACAACATCAGAGTCAATGTGTTCAAACCAACTATGCATAGGATTAAGTTGGTCACCTAATATGAGTTTAAGATGCTTTGCCTTCATTGCTTAACCTTAGTCTTTATCGGTTTTAGTCGTTTATTTTTAGTGGTTTTATTAGTGACTCGAACATGTTTAGTGATTATTCGTCGCCCCTCTTTTTTGGTATCAAATCGTTGTCTAAAGCCCCATAAGATCTCTCTGGCAATTTTACCTGTTTCTTTAATATCAATGATAGGCAATGGATAAGTTTCACCTAGATTAAATTGATAAAGCTGCTGCTCCATCGGAGATAACTCCCAGGGTGTATGGATAATTTCATTAGGCAGTTCCGATAATTCAGGGAGCCACTTACGTATAAATAGCCCCTCAGTATCTTTCTCTTGTGACTGCTTTACTGGGTTATAAACCCTAATGATATTGGTACCAGTAACACCTGATTGCATTTGAAATTGTGGATAGTGAATACCCGGTTCGAAATCAAGAAAATATTTAGCTAAATGTGTAACCCCTAAACGCCAATCTACCAGGAGGTGGTGGCATAAGAAACTAACAAGCATTGCTCGCATACGAAAATTAATATAGCCTGTTTTTTCTAAACAGCGCATACAAGCATCAACTAATGGATAACCTGTTTGTGCCTTTTTCCATTTAGTTAATCGCTCCTCGAGGCTAAGTCCCATATGGAGCTCTGGATAACTTAAATCACAATAGGCTTTATTGACAGGTCGCCACTGCATTTGATGTTCGCTTTCAAATTTTTGAATAAAATGACAATGCCAATGTAATCTAGAGATCAGGCCATCTAACGGACGTTTCCAGCCAACTTGAGTTCTCTTCAATAATATTGTTTGATAAAATTGTCTTAGGCTTATATTACCCCAAGCTAAGTAAGGCGATAGGCGCGAGCAACTTTTACGACTTGCCATAGGTTTCGATATATCAAAGTGGTAGCTTTTACCACGCACCTTTAAAAACGATTGCAGCGTTCTTTGCGCCCAAACCGGACCACCTTTGAGCATAAAGTCATCTGGCATTGACCAGGATACTGGCAATGCAGGTTCAGTTAACTTATTTATATCATCAGTACCGATAAGTGTTGATGAAGATAACTGGGGCTGACTCAAAGGCGCTTTCATAATATTTCGCCAGTGCTTGTCCCAGTCAATTCTATTTATTTTTCCTCTACTTACTGCTCCAGACTCACTTTCTACCCAGGGAATATGGCGCGCTTTACACCATTTATTAACTATTTTATCTCGATCAAAGGTAGCGAGTAAGCCTGTTTCTTCATGGCTAAATAGACCAATAATATTAAACGAGCTGTTAATTACATTGAGGCCATCTATTACATCACCAAAATAGACATAAACACGAGTATTAAATTGTGCTAACTCAATATTAATATCTTGAATTGATTGCCAAACAAAACGCCAATGTCGTTCGTCATAATGTGGGTCGTCTATCAATAAAGGTTCAAACGCATAATAAAGTAATGTTACCCCTGATTTAATTGACTGCGATAAAGGCTCGTGGTCATTGAGTCTTAAATCACGTTTTAGCCACACAACATTAATGTCATAGTCCATATTTAAATGAACAGCAGTGCTTGCTATAATGTTATTCGTCATTAGCACTTGGCAAAACTACTGGCCAGTCTGCAGCATCTAAAGAATCAAGTGGCTGATTAGATAGTTTATTTATGTCGCATGTCAGAGTCCACTTGATTTGATATGTGCTATCAGGATCATAAAGCGTTGTTTGTTTTTCTATATTAAAATGTCTGCCACCTCTTGGATCGGCACCAACACCGGCAATATATTGCCAATTTCCCCAATTAACAGCGGCATCATAATCAATTAACTGTTGTTCAAACCAAGCTGCACCGTATCGCCAATCAATACTGAGTTCATTCACTAAGCAACTTGCGGTAATTTGACGTCCTCGATTACTTAAATAACCGGTTTCTTTCAATTCCATCATAAAAGCGTTCACTAAAGGATAAGGGGTATTGCCTAAGCACCATTTATTAAACCGCTCAGGATAGAAGGTTGTTAATGGAGCTTGTTGAGATAGTCCTTTAAATTGATACGTTTTTACGCCCATTTTAAAATGTAACCACTGAAAATATTCACGCCACAGTATTTCTAAATACAGACATTCAGTTGAACTGTTCTTACCTCGTTTAGCTTCAAACACTATAATGGCATCAAGAACTTGCCGAGGTGAAATGCAGCCGTAACCTAACCAAGGTGATAACTTACTGCTACTCTTCCAACCATCTAAATTGTTTCTAACCTGCTTATAATTCAACGGCAGATCCGATGAAAAATAATGATTGAGTTGTTCCTGCCCAGCTCTTTCTCCACCATAAAATGTATGACCCTTCTTGACATTTTTATAAGGACTATCTGGCAACCATTGCGGTCTAAAGAGGGTAGGAGAAGGCATGTCTTTAAACATTTCGGGTAAATAATTAATGGTTTGAGATATCCTAGGGGGGGCTATTTCAGTCATTGATTTTCGAAATTTTGAATAACTTTCAGGTAGTTGTTGGAGTTCAAAAGGCAGCAATTCTTGCGTAAACAAAGTAAACTGCTCAACTTTATTAACGCTAATGTTTGGAAAGCGTTCAATTAAGCGAGCAGAAATTTTATTTTCAGTGGTACCAGGAAGGCAGGTAGTTATAACATCTGTAATTTGATATTTTTCACAAAGACTTACCAATGTAGATAGCGTATCACCGTATACAATATAGAGCTGTTGTCCGAGAGTTAATAAACTTTCATTAAAATCACTTAAACAGCTCTGCAAAAAATGCCAACGATTATTACCCAAAGGTTTTGATTGGTAGTTATTCTCTTCAAACCACTTTTTATCAACAACATAAACGCAAAGCAGCTTGTCACTTTTACTGGCTAAGTTTAGCGCTAAATTATCATTTAATCGGAGATCTTTAGTTACCCAGTATAAGGAACGCTTCATAGATATAATTCATCGCTTTAAAAACTCTTCAATACGGCTATCTTGATAGAGAAGATCAACCTGATTTCATTTTCTCTTAATATAATCAAGTGATGAATGAAGTGTAGGTAGGGCATAAAAAGTAGCTAAGTAATAACAAGTATTCGTTTGCTCTTCTAGGAAATTTCTTTGATAACTAAGCTATTCTGATAATATTTGTGCCATAGTATGCAGTATTTTTAGCTTTTTAGCTAAAAATACTGATATTCATAGAATAATTTATTTATTAACAGGACATAAATTTGATAATAAAATGGCGCGAGTTGATCGAAAAAGCATGGAATGATCGAGAGGTATTACATAAGTCTACTGAGTTTGATTGTTGGCGTATTTTTCATGGATACACAGAGGGAGCAAAAGGCGTTGTCATTGAGAAGTTTGGTACGATGGCTTTGGTTGAATATAAAGACGATATTAGTGATGATCTTAATACAATCAAAGATCTACTGTTAGAGCGTTTTCCCTTTACGCTTATTCTCGCTAAAGGTAATCAATCGATTGGTTTAAAGTTAAAGGACAGACTATTTGCGCTCCATGGTAGTTTTTCAAACGCGCCAGATTTTGCTGAAGAATATGGTATAAAATATACGTTACTCCCCGATGCGATGCATAATTGTGGTTTATACCTTGACGCGCGCCCCGTTCGTAAATGGTTAGTTAATAATAGTGAAGGTCGCCGTATTCTTAACTTATTTTCATTCACCGGCAGCCTTGGCATTGCTGCTATAAAAGGTGGTGCAAAATCAGCTGTTCACTTAGATAAATCTAAAGATTTATTGCCACGAATCAAGATGAGCTATAAAGCAAACGGTCTTGATTTGGGCACGCGTAGTTTCATACAAGGTGATATCTATAAGCATCTACCTAAAGCAATAAAAAATGGGCAGAGATTCGATGGAATTATTTTAGATCCCCCTCCTAAAGTATACAAGTCACCCTATTCAGACCATCAACCTAAAGGCCAAGATTTTTCACGATTAGTAAGTATGTGTTCACAGCTTTTAAACCCAGGTGGCTGGTTAATTTGTTTATTTCACAGTTTTTCGGTAACGTGGGATGTGTCTGATAAAGAGATTATTGAGTCATCTTCTAAAACATTAAAAGTCATTGATAGATTTACTAGTGAGTGTGATTTTCCTGATGATGATGTAGAAAAAAAATTAAGAGTCACTGTATTTGAAAAGATGTGAAATATATAGAAAAAGTGGAAAAATATACTCGATAAATAGGGTTAAATAAAATTTTGTATTTACGCTGTTCTAATGTATCTGATGATTGCAAAGTATCATATTTGAAGACATAAAATATTCTTTCGTTCAAAGTAGGATGATTAAGTATTAATGTTAATGACTTCATTAATATAGAAGTTAAATTAAGTTGTGAGCTAGTTAATATATAAAATATAATAAAATCAATTTTTTGACTTTTATGTTGAGTTTTATGTAGCGCTGTTAAAAGCTAAATCTGTTGGCTTTTAAAAGATAAATGTTCGAAAGTGACTTTTGTCTTGGTTATATTAAGATAATTTATAGGCGACTAACTCTATGGAGTGCAAAGTGCTCTATTTATGTAAGCCTACGGTGTTATTTTTGTAAAGCGGTGTGATGTTATCCTTTAAATATATGCAGTAACGTTACTGCAATGAAGATAAGCAAGCAGACGTTTAGGTACAAGACGATTATGATGGGTACACCAACTAGCTATTAAAATTATAGTGTTACTGGATCTTTCTAATGATTTTATTGGTGATGAGATGAAGAGCATAAAAAATGGCCGAAACGCTACCGATAACGATAAAAGTAAATAATGGCTTACTCGATAAATTTTCTAAATTAAAATCGGTAAGTAATCAACTTGCAGCGCAGTTCAACTTTCAAACGTTAACGGCTAATTGGTATGGCGATGAAGATGATATTTTAATTATTGAATTATGCTTAGAAACGCCAGCAAGTTTCAAACTTCGTCAAGCAGAGTTAGCGCAGCTATCGCTTAAACAGTTTAGTGTTACTGACTTCTCTGATGATGTTATTAACTGTGTTAATAAAGGCGATAAACAGTTGCTTTGTACCATAGCTATTACCAATTCAGAGTTAGAGTTATTAGTATTACAGCCGAAATTATTAGTAGGGTTCATAGAAGTAAAGTTGCGTAAAGTACTTAACTTAATTGCACAACAGCAATCGTTGGTAAGTATTTAACTGCTAGCTACAAACGGCTATGTTTAAAGGTAATGAAAAGCAATGGCTATTAATACTTCACGCTTAGATCGTTTGATTAGTGAACTATGTCAAATTAATAAAAAAAAAGTACGTTTGATGCTAGCGCAGCAGCGGATAACTGTTGATGGTGTATTAGCACTTGATATAGATCTGATTGTTGACCAGTTTTCTCGTGTTGTTGTGGATGATGAGGTACTGCAAGAAAATCAGCCATATTATATTATGCTGAATAAACCTATTGGCGTAGTGTGTGCGACCAAGGATGAAAAACATAAAACGGTAATTGATTTACTCACTGGCCAATTTGACCAAGAAACGATAGCTAGTTTACATATTGTTGGACGACTTGATTTAAATACTTCGGGCTTGGTGTTACTGACTAATGATAGTCGTTGGTCCGAGCGGTTAACGTCACCAGAGTATAAAGTAAAAAAGAGTTATCAAGTGACGCTAGAGAACCCTTTAACAACAGAATATATAGATGCTTTTGCTCAAGGAATGTATTTTTATTATGAAAAAATAACGACAAAACCGGCAATGTTACGCATTATTTCTCCTTTTGAGGCGCAAGTCATCTTAACTGAAGGACGTTACCACCAAATAAAACGTATGTTTGGTCGTTTTCGTAACCCTGTGATTGGTTTACATCGTCATTCAATAGGACAGCTAACTTTAGATGAGTCACTTCAATATGGTGAAAGTAGGCTTTTAAATGTATCTGAAGTAGGTAATATAGGTGGTTAACATAAGTGATTGAAAAATAAATATAAAAAGTATTTCTTCCTAGAAAATTAATATTACTTAGAACAATTTAGGTACTCGCAATTTAGTTCTGCTTGGGTATAATGGTTGCCAATAATAAGTTGTTTCTCAATGTAAACGGAATCGTTAACTAAATGAATAAATCAATACTTTTATCACTTTCAGTCGTTACACTTTTAGCAAGTTGTTCAGGTGTTGAAAATACTTGTGAGGATGTCACCTTAGCCTCTGAGCAAATTCAACAGTGTCAATCTCTGCATAAAAAAATTATTAAGGCTAAAAGTGTTCTTATTCGTACAGAGTTAGACCGTCGTTATCAACAAGATTGTGTTGAAATTCGTTATTATCGTGATGAAAAACAAGCTGCTATTTGTGGTAATAAATATAAAGTTAAAGAAGTTATAAAGTCGGCTGAAGCTGAATCTAAGTAATAAATAATTAAACGGTATGATCACTTTGCAATCTGACAATCAAAAGGCTAAAACTATTATAGGCCAAAATAAGCAAACACCCAAAAATGAGGGAAGTGTTGCTAAATTGGCAGAGGAAATTAATCTTCTTACACAGAAAAATACTGATTTGCAGGCGCGTTATAGCGCATTATTTAAACTTAACCAGCTATCTCAAGAGTGTAATGAGCTTGATAGCTTTTATTCTCAAGTCCACAGCACTATTACTTCGTTAATGATAGCGAAAAATTTCTTTATTGTTGTTTATGATCAAACGTTTGAAACCTTAGATTTTGTCTATTATATTGATGAAAAGGATGAAAAGCCGGCTGGTATTATCGATTATCAAGATTACGAAGGCTCATTGACGAATTTAGTTATTGAATCTAAGCAACCTCTGCTGTTAACCCCTGAATTAGAAAAGCAGCTTTTCGATAAGCACAAAATCAAACAGTTTGGTACCATAGGTACAGATTGGTTAGGGGTGCCTTTAATGCAAAATGGCTTAGTGATTGGTACTATTACCATACAAAGCTATGATGAAAAAACACGTTATGATGAAAATGATTTGAATCTACTAGCCTTTGCCGCTCAGCATATTGTTGGTACTATGGTTCGATTACAAGATCAGCAATGCCTGAAAAATGCTGTTAATGCCCGTACTAAAGAGTTGATGGCAAAAATTCGTGAACGAGAAAAGTCAGAGTTATTACAAGAATCTTTATACCGAATATCCGAATTGACCATGGATATCGAGCTTGATATAGATACCTTCTATAGTAAAGTGCATAACATTATTGGTCAGCTTATCAATGCCAAGAACTTCTTTATTGCTAAGTATGAACAAGTAAGTAACACCTTAAATTTTTGCTATTATGTTGATCAATATTCATCTGATTTAGTGACTGATTTACAGCCAAAAAATCTTTCAAATATCTATTCTGAGTTAGTGTTGCGTCGTCGTGAAACCGTACTTCTCACTTATCAAGAAATGATGAGTCTACATCTTGAAGGGGAGAGTAGAAAACCACAAGATGACATACATTCTTGGCTAGGCGTGCCATTAATTTATTCAGGCAAATTACTGGGTGTAATGGTTTTACAGAGTTACCATTATAAAACCACTTATAATCAGCAAGATGCAGAGTTACTTAACTTTGTCTCTAACCATGTTTCTGCGGCGATAAAACGTCGTGAATTAGCTGATTTTGAACGACGTAGTCATGAGTTATTAGAGCAGCAAGTTAAGTTACGTACACTTGCCCTTGAAGAAGAGATCACCCATCGTAAACAAGCTGAGAAATTATTAAAACACACCGCCAGCCACGATAGTTTAACAGGATTACCTAACCGTACAGTATTTTTGGATTTACTCAATCATGCGATTGCCTGCGATAAACGTAAAGATGATTTTTCATTTGCGATACTCTTTTTAGACTTAGATCGTTTTAAAGTAGTTAATGACAGTTTAGGGCACCATGCGGGTGATGTATTACTGAAAATAATTGCTCGAGAATTATTATCGATTGTTCGTAATAAAGATACCATTGCTCGCTTGGGTGGTGATGAATTTGTTATTTTAATAGAAGATTTAGTTTCAAAGGATGAAGCTTTTAATGTAGCAAAGCGTATCACCAAATTTCTCAAGCAACCTTTTACCATTGATAACCAATTAGTATATATCGGTACAAGTATTGGTATTTCGTTTAGTAATCAACGTTATGATGACGCTGATACTATGCTTAGAGATGCTGATACTGCGATGTATCATGCCAAAGATAATGGTAGAGGGCGTTATGAAGTCTTTGACGATAGTATGCATCAAAAGGTACAAAATACCTTAAGTCTTGAAGCTGATATTCGAGAGGCCATTGCTTTGCAGGAGTTTATTCCTTATTTCCAACCAATCCTTAAACTCGATAACCAAGAGCTTAGAGGTTTTGAAGCCCTCGCTCGCTGGAAAAGTACCAAGCGTGGTTTTGTCTATCCGAATGACTTTATTGCGCTAGCTGAAGACACAGGCTTAATACAAGAAATTGATCTGCAGATTATTGACAAATCGTGTCAGCAGTTGAAAATTTGGCAAAATGAATTAGGTTGTAATGATCTTTATGTCAGTTGTAATTTGTTCGCTAAACAATTTTTTAGTACCACTTTACCACAAGACATTGAAAATATTTTAATAGATACTGGTTTAGCACCTCGCAACCTTCGGGTTGAGTTAACTGAACGCGCTTTATTGGAAGATGCTGAGATAGTACTGACTAATATGCAAGCCTTAAAAAAAATGGGTGTAAAAATACTACTAGATGATTTTGGTACCGGTTACTCAAGTTTGGGTTACTTGCATCGCTTCCCTATTGACGTACTAAAAATTGATCGATCTTTTATCAGTAATGTCCATGAATATGATAACCATAGAGCGATTATTAGAACTATCGTTGATTTAGCTAATAACTTGCAAATGTCTACCGTTGGAGAAGGCATTGAGAATTTAGCTGATGCTGAGTTATTACAACAAATGGACTGCGTATATGGGCAGGGCTATTACTTTGCCAAGCCTATGTCGTCTCAAGATACAACAGACTATATTATTGAACAAATAAATAAGTAATTACCTTGCCTAGGTATAGATAAGTAATTAAAAAATGAATAAACAGTATATTACGTTGACATATTGACTTTATACCCTATAAAAAACAATAAAACTCCAAAAATAACCAACACATTCTGTGGCTGTTCTCCTAAAATGCCCTTATAAATTTCATACTGTTATTTGCTAATAATACTTTCATTTATAGCGAATAAGACTATAACTAAAGTAGGAAACAACCTGCTTGCATTTGAGGATATAGCCATGCTATTTACTGGTTCATTAGTTACCGATTGCCCGATCAGACAAAAAATTCGTGAATTCTACCGTATTGACGAAAATGTTGCCGTTGACCACATATTACCTGCTGCGGAAGTAAACGTCAGTGCACGAAGTCGTGCCTGGGATCGGGCGCGTAAGATGGTATTACAAATTCGTCAAGACCAAGAAGGTAACGGCGCTATTGACTCATTACTTAATGAGTATTCACTCTCTTCTGAAGAAGGCGTGGTGTTAATGTGTTTGGCTGAAGCGTTATTGCGTGTGCCAGATAAGCACACTCAAGATGAGCTCATTCGCGACAAAATCTCTCAAGGTAAGTGGAGCTCGCACTTAGGTGCAAGTGACTCACTATTTGTTAATGCCTCTTCATGGGGATTATTACTTACCGGCTCTATGGTTAATTACGCGGATAAACGTAAAAAAGAGCAATTTGGTTTATTGAAAAAAACGGTTGGTCGCTTAGGTGAACCTGTTATCCGTAAATCAATGAACTATGCCATGAAAGTAATGGGTAAGCAGTTCGTTATGGGTGAAACCATTAAAGCCGCTACTGAACGTGCTGCGACGAAAGAGCAGCAAGGTTATGTTTACTCTTACGACATGTTAGGTGAAGGTGCACGTACTATGGCCGATGCCGATATGTACCTTAAAGCCTATGAAGATGCTATTACCGCTATCGGTGAAGTAGCTGTCGCTTCGGGTAAAAATGACCCGCGCAAAGTACCAGGTATTTCCATTAAACTTTCTGCTATTCATCCTCGTTATGAGTTTTCTCATCAACAACGTGTAATGGCAGAGATAGTACCTAAATTAAAGGCACTATGTTTACAGGCTAAGCAATACAATATTGGCTTAACGGTCGATGCAGAGGAGTCTGAGCGTTTAGATATTTCTTTAGATATTATTGAAGCGGTATTTACTGATACTGACCTAGGTGATTGGCAAGGTTTTGGACTAGCATTACAAGCTTATCAAAAACGTGCAATTCATGTAGTTGATTGGTTACGTGATCTAACATTACGTAGCAAAAGAAAAATGATGATACGTTTGGTTAAAGGTGCTTATTGGGACACAGAAATTAAAAATGCTCAAAAAGATGGCCTAAGTCATTTTCCAGTTTTTACTCGTAAGTCATCTACCGATGTCTCTTACCATGCTTGTGCAAATAAGTTATTAGAATATCGAGACACTATCTACCCACAATTTGCTACGCATAATGCTTATACAGCAGCCACTATTGTTGAATTAGCGGGTGATGATAAAGCGGGTTTTGAATTCCAATGTTTACATGGCATGGGCGATTCTTTATATGACCAAATTGTTAAAGATGAAAGTATTCAATGTCGTATTTATGCACCAGTGGGTCATCATGAAGACTTACTTGCCTATTTAGTTCGTCGTTTATTAGAAAATGGCGCCAATTCTTCCTTTGTTAATGCCATTGTTGATGACACGCAACCTGTTGAGTCATTGTTAGAAGATCCCGTTGAAAAAACTCAACGTCTTAAGCTTAAGTATAACAATCAAATCATAAAGCCTATTGACCTTTATCGTGGTGAAGGGAAAGCTGACGGTGAAAAAGGTCGTGATAATTCTAAAGGTTTAGATTTAACCGATATTAATGAACTTACGCCATTAAAAACTTCTTTAGATACTTGGTTTGTTGACCATGTATTAAATAAGAATGCCGTGCCTGAAGGGGCTAATGCGGTGATGAATCCGGCAAATCGTAGCGAAATTATTGGTTTTCATCAGTATGCAAGTAAAGATGATATGTTGGCGATGATTGATAATGCTGAAGCCGCTTTTAGCACTTGGTCAAAAACACCGGTTGCTGAGCGTGCTGCATTGCTCTGTCGCATTGGTGATATTTTAGAACGCCATATGGATGAGCTTATTGCGATTTGTATCAAAGAAGCGGGTAAAGTCGCCCAAGATGGTATCGATGAAGTGCGTGAAGCGGTAGATTTCTGTCGTTATTATGCTGCACGTGCTATCGAATTGAGTGAAGATGACCGACTTGAGGCACGTGGTGTCGTGTTATGTATTAGCCCATGGAACTTCCCACTCGCTATATTCTTAGGGCAAGTTGCTGCGGCAATTGCTACAGGTAATACCGTATTAGCAAAACCCGCGGAACAAACAGGCTTAATTGCCCTACGTGCTATTGAGTTGATGAAATCAGTTGGCTTACCAGAAAACGTAGTACAAGCTGTTATTGCCCGAGGTAGTGCAGTAGGTAGTACCATTATTCCAGATAGCCGTATCCAAACGGTAATGTTTACAGGTTCAACCGAAACAGGCACACATATTTCACAAACCCTAGCCGAGCGTGGTGGCGATCAAGTACCATTTATCGCTGAAACAGGTGGCCAAAACTGTATGATTGTTGACTCAACTGCACTGCCTGAACAAGTAGTAGATGATGTTATCTCATCGGGTTTCCAAAGTGCTGGTCAACGTTGTTCAGCACTGCGTGTACTCTTTTTACAAGAAGATATTGCTGATAATGTTATCACTATGTTGCAAGGTGCATTGGCCGAATTACATGTTGGTAACCCAGCCAAATTAAGTACCGATATTGGTCCTGTTATTGATCAAAAAGCACTTGATGCATTAAATGCGCATAGTGATTATATGCAGTCACACGGAAAGTTATTATACCAATGTGAATTCTCTGAGGATGTGGTCGATGAAAATGGTCACTTTTTCTTTGCACCTCGTTTGTATGAAATTGATGATATCAGTGTATTACAAAAAGAAGTTTTTGGTCCTTGTGTGCATATTGTTCGTTTCAAAGGTAATGAAATAGAAAGTGTTGTTGATAAAATTAATGCTACAGGTTTTGGTTTGACTATGGGTATTCATACCCGTATAGAACATAGAGCCATTGAGCTGGCAAAATTATCACGAGCGGGAAATATTTATATTAACCGTAATATGATTGGCGCTATTGTTGGTGTACAACCCTTTGGTGGTCGTGGCCTTTCAGGTACCGGTCCTAAAGCTGGTGGTCCAAACTACTTAACCCGTTTGGTGAAAGAGAAATCAACACCCGATGAAGATAAGTTTACTTTAACGGCAGCGAGGTTAGCTACCTTAACGGGTGATGCAGCAGATAAACATGAAGCAACACGCATTATGGACAAAGCAAGCTGGGCCGAAAAAGAGTGGCGCACTACGGAACTAAATACTCGAATTTCTTGTGTTCGTCAGTTATTGGCTAAAATTGCACATGTTGGCATTGTTGATGATTTAGCTGACAACTTAAACCTTACCCTAGCCGCGGCGCGTTCACAGCTTATTGATATTGAAAAGCGTATGAAAAAACCAAAACAATTACCAGGACCAACGGGTGAGTCAAATATCATTTATTTAGAAAACCGTGGTAATATTATTTGTTACGCTGATGATAATGTAAGTTTCCATTTTTGGGTACAGTCTATTGTGACCGCGCTTGCGACAGGTAATACTGTTATTGCCCTGGTGTCTGATTTATTTTATCAAGAATCATTGGTGTTTAAAGATAAGTTTGTTGCTACTGGTGCAGATAAGGATGTTTTTCAAGTGGCTAGACAATGTCATTTAGAAACTATGCTCGCGCATCCGACTTTATCAGGTGTTGTTGTTGATAGCCATTGTGCAAGTAAGCATTATATTAGTGAAAAGTTAGCACAACGCGATGGTGCTATTTTACCGGTAATAAGCTCTGAATATTTTGATAACTTAATTCAGCGTTTAGTTACTGAAAAAACCATTAGTATAGATACTACTGCTTCAGGTGGAAATACTTCATTGATGACACTAGTAGAAGAAGACTAATAAGTTGAATAAGTAGTTTAATCATTAACTAAGCAGCTTGATTAAATAAAAACGCGAATGTATACCTTAGAGTAGCATTCGCGTTTTTTATATTTTTACTTTTTTTACTGCGTTTACTGTGGCAGTATCGAGTATATTCACTATTAAGTATTGTAATTATGGGTAATAACAAAACAAAACCCTTAGATCGTATTGATCTAATGATCCTTTCTACCTTACAAGCCGATGGAAGAATTTCTAATGTTGATCTGGCGCAGAAAGTAAGCTTAAGTGCTAGTCCTTGTTTAGATAGGGTAAAGCGTCTAGAAAAGGAAGGTTACATTGAGCGTTATGGTGCTTTTTTAAATGCTAGAAAGCTGAATTATGGTATGAGTGCTTTTGTACAAGTAAATTTAAGCAGAACAACCTCCGATGCTTTTAAACGATTTAATAAAGAAGTCGTTACTATAAAAGAAGTTGCCGAATGTCATTTAGTGGCTGGTGGGTATGATTATCTGCTCAAAATTCGCTTTGCGGATATTGAAAACTATCGATTAGTGTTAGAAAAAATTGGTGGATTGACTGATATCGCGCAAACAACAACTTACATAGTAACTGAGCATATAAAGCAAGATGGTGGTGTACCGTTCAACTAATATTATTTTGGTAAAGCTACTTTGATTACTTTTTTAGTGACCAATAGTTTTATTAAAATGTAAATAGCATTGTTAAGCTGATAAGGCTTTATTATATATTTAAATGATTTATATTTAATAAGCTGACTTTAAAAACTTATTTCTAAAACTACTAATTTTGATGGTAACTATGAACGCACATGATTATGTATCACAAGCTAACGGCTCATTTGCTTTACCAGATGCATGTTTTAAAGTAAAAGAATTAATGGCTGATGAATGTTCTGAAATTTCTGATTTTGCCGGTGTTATTGGTATTGACCCCTCCATGACTTCGCGTTTGTTGCAAATAGCTAACAGTGCTATTTATAGCTTTCAAGGAGAAATTAGTACAATTTCTCGCGCTATCACTATCATAGGTACACAAGCCATTTATAATATGATGTTAGTCGATGTCGCTGCTTCAGCTTTTAAACACTTTGAAAATCAAGCTATTGATTTAAAACGTTTCTGGCGTATGAGTGTTTATTGTGGTCTAGCCTCTAAAAATCTTGCTATTAGTGCAGGTATCCGTGATATCGAACGTTTATTTATCGCGGGTTTATTACAAAATTTTGGTGAGTTATTAGTTGCTAAAATAAATCCTGAGGTTGCTCAGCAGTGTGAAAAGTACGATAAAAACCAGCTACCTTGGCAGTTACAAGAACACATATTAGGTTTTAACTATACGGACATTTCTGCTGATTTATTAAAAATATGGCAAATACCTGAAAAAATTATTTTACCGATCCGCCACTTCAATGCAGCATCATCGATAGAGGTTAATAAGGATGTTAAGATCCTAAATCTTGCTTCCCGATTGGCACTCATTGATAGTCATAGCACAGAGTTTTCTTTTGCCGATGTGATTGATGAATCATTATGTCGTCCGTTAGACTTATCAGTCGATGAGTTAACACAAGCCGCTAAATTTGCTGAAAAAGAAGCGACAAGTGTTTTAGCTATTATGAATCCAGCGCTTTTTTATTGATGATTTTAGTCAGTAACTCTTATGCTAGGTTTGCCTTGCACTAAAACCGTTGCTTGTCAGTATTTTTTATTATCGGGATAATGTAATAATTACTGACCATTTTTTACTGGGATAGCCAGGTTATATATTTTTTAGTAGGCTTGATTAAAATTTATTAAATCAGTCTTATCAAAATATTGTATGTCTGCCTTATAAAATCGATAACTACGATAAAGTCTTTGTAATTCTCGATTAATATCTTCGATAACTTTCTGTCCTAAAGAACCCTGGTGACAGGCGATATAACCTACAATATAATCTGGAGAGTTTGCTATTCGTAATGAGTCGAGTTTTATATTTATAGGGATGCTTTTCAGCGCTTCATTTATACTAACAGGGTATTCAATTATATAGTCGACTCGGGTTTTTAGCAGCATTTTGACTAGGAATTTAGTTGCTATACCACCTCTCCTTACTATTAGATTGTGCTTTTCAAGTGTAGCGAGCTGTTCATCTAAGAAAACACCAAAAGATCGACCTTCATCAACACCTAAGACATACGAAGACTTACCAGTAAACAATGACGCTAATGATATTATTTGTAGACTACTAGGAAATGTATTTTGAGACAAAACTCCATATTGAGTATCTTGTTTAAAATAGCGACGCAAGCCTAGAGAAATATTAAGTGGTAAACTGTAAATATTATTTTCTAATCGTTGCGGCGTTTTCATCCTATAAGGATGACAACTATTAGGACGTTTTTTTAAAAGTCGGGTGATACTAGGATTTTGAGCAAATTCACTACTAAATTTATATTGAGGTAGAGATTTCATCAATAAGCGAGTGGTATCTGCTAAGAGGGATATAGAGACACTGGTATCTTCAGTTAGCTGAGCAGAGCTTTTTGTACTATCAGTAAACCAAGAGATTTTATCCTGCGCATAACTATTAGCGTTATAGTATAAAAAATAGTAGCGGCATAATAGATATTGCTTTTTTTATAGATAGATGAACCTATAAACTTAGTTAAAGATAGTTTTCCTTTATAAAGCGGAAAATGTGAAGATAGGAAAACTTCAAGCAGTATGATTTATTTTCATTACCACGCGAGAGTATACACAATTTAACTTTACAACGTTAAAAAAAAGACTATTTTCTTGGTAATAGAAAAGCTTAGCTAAAAGAAGACAAAGCCAGTAAAGCTTGTTAGCATCAAGAGATAAAGTTTATCACGTTATCAAAATAATTATAAAAAAAGGGTAAGTATGTCGGCTTCTAGAGAGCATTTTAGCTCACGCATTGGCTTTATTTTAGCCGCTGCTGGTTCTGCAGTAGGTATCGGTAATTTAGTTGGTTTTCCGGTTAACGCCGCTAAAAATGGTGGCGGAGCATTTTTGTTAATGTATGCGCTTTTTGTCTTTCTTATTTGTTTGCCAGTGATGATTGCTGAAATGGCTGTTGGGCGTAATACGGCAAAAGAGCCTGTTGGTGCATTTAAGACATTGAGTAAAAATAGTAAACTGTGGGGAGCCGCTGGATTTTTAGGGGTATTAACGCCATTTATGATTGCTGTGTTTTATATGGTGATCACCGTTTGGCTCTTGGGCTATATTGCTTTAACGATCACGGGCCATTTAGACTACTTAGCAAGTGATGCGGGCTTTGGTGAGTTTATCAATAGTCCTTACCTATACATTGCTCTAGTAGGGGTTGCAGGTATTGTTAGTTTTATTTTAGCGGCAGGAGTCAAAGACGGTATTGAAAAAGCTGCTAAAGTATTAATGCCTACTTTGCTTGGCATGCTAATTGTTATGGTTTTATTTGTATTGTCTCTTGATAATGCCATGGCAGGCGTTACCTTCTTCTTAGTTCCAGATATTAATAAAATAACACCCAGCGTAATTAATGGTGCTTTATCACAGGCATTTTTCTCATTATCTTTGGGTATGGGTATATTAATAACCTATGGCTCATATATAAATAAACAGACTAATATTCCTAATTCCGCTAAGTTAGTAGCTATTACAGATACTGGAGTAGCTTTTATTGCCGGTTTGATGATTCTACCTGCTGTATTTTCATTTAACCCAGAAGTTAATCCAAGTGAGCTAAGTGATAGTTCAGTGTCTTTGATTTTTACTTTTCTACCTAAGATATTTTTAGCACTACAAGCGTCTATGGGCTATGTTGGTGCCAGTGTCGTAGCCGCATTCTTTTTCTTATTAGTTTTCTTTGCTGCAATCACTTCGTTAGTTTCTATTATTGAAGTGCCAGTCTCATTTTTAGTGACGGAGAAAAAGCACAGTCGTAAAAAAGCATTAGGTTATTTAACCGTCACTGCTGGTGTTCTTAGTTTATTTGCGACCGCATCTTTTGGTATGGTGTCATTCTTTACCGAGTTTATCTCTTACGCTGGTAGTACTAAGTCATTATTCGATGTTATTTATGATGTGTTTTACGATACGATTTTACCGCTTAACGGTTTCTTATTGTGTGTGTTTGTTAGTTATCGCTGGAAGAAAAAACAATTATCAGAAGAGTTAAGTTTTGGTAATGAGAACTACAAAGGTTCATGGGTAGAAAAGTATATTAACTTCTCATTAGGTACTTTTATCCCTATTATTGTACTACTTATATTCGTGAATACCGTGGCAACAAAGTTTTTTGCAGTTAATCTTTTTGGTTTTTAGCCGACATCCATCAGTATAAGAAAGAGCTTCTCCTTTACATTGAACGGTATAAACGTTTTAACTCATTTAAACACCTAATGATATCAATGTTATTATTAGGTGTTTTTTATTATTAATTATCCGATACCATAACCATGATTGAACATATTACCAGCACTGATTTTACCGATGTCCAACGATTATTTCATGGTCGAGGGCATGCATATCCTAACTTGAACCACATTAATGTTGATTGGTTCTCTCCTGTTATTCTTATCACCTTATACCAAGCTGTTGATAGTGAATGGCTCGCAGTACAAGCAAGTACATTAAAAGCCCTAATTAAGGAATGTCGCTCTGTTCAAGTACAGTATCGCTATGAAAATTTTTCACCTACTGAGTTATTACTTGGCGAGCAAATAAACCATACTATCGTGAGCGAGCAGGGACTTAATTATCATATTGAATTTGGTAAGGCACAAAATAGTGGCTTGTTTTTAGATATGAGTAATGGCCGAGAATGGTTAAGGCAGCGCGCGGAAGGGAAGAATGTTTTAAACCTTTTTGCTTATACGTGTGCTTTTTCTTTAAGTGCCATTGCCGGAGGCGCAAGCAAGGCTGTTAATATCGACCTAAGTAAAGCGTCATTAAGTAAAGGTAGACAAAATCACCAACTTAACAAGTTGGCAAAAAAAGAAGCTAAGCAAGTTATTTTTGAGGGCGTGGATATTTTTAAATCTAATGGCCGTATTAAAAAATATGGTCCTTATGATATTTTAGTCTGCGATCCACCGTCATTCCAAAAAGGTAGTGTTAATATTGAGCGTGATTACGCTAAAATAATTCGCCGTATCCCACAGTGGATGAACCCTGGCGCTACATTGATGTTATGTTTAAACTCGCCTGATTTAGATGACAACTTCTTAAAAACGGAAGTTGCGCGTGAATGCCCTGATTGCCACTTTGAACATCGACTTGAAAACCCCGCTGTATTTAAAGAAGTACATGAAGGCAAGGGTCTTAAAGTATTAATTTTTACCTATCAGCCTAAATAACATTATGAGTTAGGGTTATGCGATTTAGAATTATGTGAACTGGTCTTATATGATCTAGCGCTATTATTAGCTAATTAGTCGGTTGTTTTTATCCGCCAAAATCGGGCGAATCTTGGTATACCAGCATCGGTAAGTCCATTATATTTAAAGGTGATGATAGTGCCCACTTTAGGTGGATTGGCACGCTGTACATCACTAAAGCCAGAGCCAATTTTGAAAACTATGCCATCTACCGTTTCGACTTCAATTGCGCCAAGCAGGTCTTGATACTTACCTTTGCCTTTAGTATGACCAATCACTATTGCTTCTGCATCTTGATGTTTCTTTAATTTCATCAAGGCAGTGTTTCGGCCTATTTTATAGTAAGCGCTGGCGAGATGTAGCATAAGTCCTTCGCCTTGCCTTGCTATGACTTCATCTAGTTTTTTATCAAGTTCGCTTATCTCTTTAAGTTTGACTTGGCTAATCATAGCTAAATAAGGCGAGGAAACTTGTTTTAATAAACGCTGCATTTTATCTACTCGTTCAGTAAAATCGCCTTTATTTTTAGGAAGATCAAACATCATAAAGCGTATATTTATCCAACAGCTTAATATTTTATTTTGTTCTGGATTATGCTTGCTTACACAGGACTGTAATGCTTGGAATTTGCCTTTATCAAGCCATAGTTCACCATCAATTGGCAATATAGGCCATCCTTGAGTAAACCAACTTGGACTATTGATTAAATTTCCTTGGCGTGTAATTAATTGTTTACCATCCCAATAGCCACGGACACCATCAAGCTTTTCAGAAACATAGTATTGATTAATGTT
>JBKEHN010000016.1:0-33726 GCA_046710905.1 Colwellia sp. | reverse complement strand
GGATGATCCGTATCGTTTATTATGGCTTTATTTGACTGAGTATGAAATTGATCCACTTGCGGCAAAATATTCATTGAAGCAGCGAGCAGAGTTAGTTGATGATCGGATTTGGGCTAAACAAGTTATTCACCTTTACTTAGGTGAGATTTCGCAAGGCCAGTTTGTTAAAAACTTAACAAGCAATGTGAAATCAAACAAAGAACTGACAGAACGCTTATGCGAAGCTTATTTTTATTTAGGTAAATATAATCAAACGTTAGACCAACGTGGTAACGCAGCTAATTTCTTTAAATTAGCATTAAGTACCAATGTTTATGAGTTTGTTGAGCATAGGTACGCAAAACTTGAGTTAGATTTAATGCGTACTAAAACAGCAGTGAATACACAACCCTAATTAATTTAATAGCCAGTACAGTGCATTTTATAAACGTTAAACTTTTCATAGTAATAATGAGCTCGATGATATTGTTATCTTCAAGCTCATTTTTTTTGCCTACATATTTAACTAAGCAAATAAAAGATAATAATTATAGCAGAGGTCAATTTAGCTTTGCCCTAAAGAAAAGTTATGTCATCGCATTAATAATACAAGAAAAGCAAGCTGATTTGGGTAGTAATAATTGGTTAGCACTCAATAGAGAGTTAGCCAAAACCCAATGGCTATCTGCATTAAAATTAGCTCGTTGGTATCAGGGTAAATCGAAAAATGAGTCAAGGGCGCTAGTGTTTAGCAAGGCGGTAATGTGGTTTGAACAAGCTATACGCCTAGGTTCACAACAAGCCATTGTTGCGCTTGCCCAGTTATACTTTCAACAACATAAAATTATAAAAGCACAAGCTACATTAAGGCAATTACCTGAGGTGATACCAAGTAATAACGTCAGTGAAGCTGCGCTTATTTTAGATATTATTATAGCTATTCATCTAGGTGATAGTACACGGGTCAAACAGTTATTAAATTCTGGCACAGCAGTTGGGTTCCAACAGAGTAATATGCTAAATCTTCTATTAGCTGATATTGATAAATATGCCATTAGTAACTTTAGCACCAAGCTAAAGGACGTTGACGACGTTGACGACGTTAAGGTTAAGCTCTCATCACCCAGTTGTATCTCAAGCTTACAACTCTTTGCTACTAACCTTAAACATTTAAAACATCTTGAGCAACTCATCAAAATCTTTAATACGCAGCAACCTCTTGCCCAGTATGTTTGCTTATCAACGCCACGATATATTAGCATTAAGCGTCTTGATTGTATGGCTCAATCTCAGCACACTATTACTTGTGACGAAACGCTGTGGCGTAGTGTCGCTGAAGACGTTGATAGCCGGCATATAGGATTAATGCTTAATGAAGGAAAGGCTAATGTACACTTTGGCATATTATATTTTGATGCTAATGATAATGCTGAAGTTTTTAGCCATGAAGTAAGCCATTTATTAGGTTTTGTTGATGAATACCCATTAATTAAAGGGCATGACAAGTGTCAAGGTATACAATCTAAGCCTTTTTCACATAATATTGCGGTGTTAAAAAAGTATTACCAAGGAGATAAGAAAGCATTAAGAGCGAAGATATTAAAGAATGTATCTTGGGCTCATAGCATTAACGCTAATACGCCTATTCTACAAGTAATCGATAAAACACCTGATATAGAAAATATATGGCTTTTAGGCACACCGTTAGAGTATAAAGATAAAATAGGTATCTATATTTCAGAAAGCTGTCAAAAATCTAATTCTGACTACAGCGATTTACCGAGTAGAACTACATCTATTAATCAAGTTACTCGATATTCCGCTTTTAAACCCTTGAGTCGACGTACCCAACTGAGATATTTTGCTAATGACTTCCCTAAAGAATACCTCACCTTGATAAAAGAAAACCCATCAGACTATTTTATGCCAAGTTTTCATTATAATATTGCTTTAGCTCTATATCAGCAAGGTGAGGTTTCCAATGCTAAGTACTGGCTGAGTCAAGCTGCTCAATGGGAAAATAATTTAATGAGAAAAGCAAGAATACTAATAGGAGAGTTGTAAGTTGTTAGTGTTAGCGAATCCGTGCTGGAACAGTTTTTTTATGAGTACTTTTTATGTTGGTTAGCGTGTTTTTATTAATAGCATCAATAATTGTATTATCGTGATGATTTTTGCGTGTCGTGCTTGTTCGTATTTTACGACTAATATCTAAATAGACTATTTCGTTTAACTCTGTTCTCGTTTTTGCTTCAGTAATTGGCCAATAGTTAAAACTGTTGATGTACTGTATTTCTATCGCTGATTTTTTACATTTTAATTTGATACTAGCATCTACTTCTTTAGCGCACCTTGAGTCTTCATCAGTGGAGAGGAAAACCTATTGCAATAGAAAATTTCCTAAAACTTACATTTAGTTGATAACTATAAGCAAAAATCTCATATTAGACACCCTTATAGAGGACACATTACTAGTTAGAGACCCAATGTAATACTCTTAGCCATTATCAATTAGTTTTACTTTACCGACAAGGTATAGCTCTAAAGCATGTTATAACTAAGTACTTAAATTATAGGGTTAAAATAAGTTATAATATAGCTATATTTTATTTTAACTTTTTAAGCTGCTTAACTTAATCATGAGTCTTTTATGAACATTTTTGAACCTCAGTTATTTCGTCGACAATTTCCATTAATAGTAAGTCATGATAAATTTTTAACTGAAAGCGATAGATCAATATCATCCTTAATTTACTTTGATAATGCAGCTACCACGCAAAAACCAAAGCAAGTGATCGACGTTCAACAACATTATTACCATAACTTTAATGCTAATGTTCATAGAGCCTCCCATCAGTTAAGTAGTAAAGCAACCTTTGCTTTTGAAAAAGCGCGTAGCTTAGTACAAGAGTTTATTGGAGCTAAAAGTGTTAAAGAAATTATCTGGACCAAAGGGGCTACTGAAAGTATTAATATTGTCGCCCAGAGTTTAGGACGAAATACCTTAAAACCAGACGACGAAATTGTTCTATGTGCCAGTGAACATCATGCAAATATAGTTCCTTGGCAAATTGTTGCAGAGCAAACGGGTGCGGTAATAAAAGTATTACCATTAACGAGCCATGGTTATATCGATATCGATGAAATAGACAAAATTATTACAGATAAAACGAAATTTGTCGCTTGCGCCCATATCTCCAATGTTTTAGGGCGAATTAATCCAATTAAACAACTTATTGCTAAAGCTAAATCTGTCGGTGCTATTAGTTTGATCGATGGTGCTCAAGCGGTGGCTCATTTGTCTATAGATGTACAATTACTTGCGTGTGATTTCTATGTTTTCTCAGCGCATAAAATGTATGGTCCCACAGGTGTTGGTGTCCTTTATGGTAAAAAGGCCTTGCTTGAAAGTATGCAGCCCTATCAAGGGGGAGGGGAGATGATTAAAAAAGTAAGCTTTAATCAAGCAACTACATTTAATTCATTACCCTTTAAATTCGAAGCAGGAACTCCAAATATAGCTGGAATCATTGCTTTTGCTGAATGTATCGACTTTTTAATACCATTTTTAACCGATGTTAAGAATAGTTATAGCTTATATGAACAAAAACTCATTAATTATTGCTATCAAGCTCTAGAAAAAATAGAACAAGTAAAGTTTATTGTTGGGGGCACGCCTGATGTTGGGGTAATCGCTTTTACTATCACAGGGCACCATAATCACGATATTGCCATGTCTCTCGATACCTATGGTATCGCTATACGTTCTGGTCATCATTGTGCCATGCCATTAATGGCCTATTTAAATCTTACTGGTTGCCTTAGGGTCTCACTTGCGGCTTATAACTCCTTTGAAGAAATTGATTATTTTATCGCAAGTTTAAAAAATATTTTACTTGAGGCAGCTCTTGAGCAAATAAGCCAACATGAGGAGGAAGAAGTATTATCGAGTTTAGCTACTAATGAAATAGAAAATATTATTACGCTATTTTCTAACACTAAAAGTTGGGATAGTCGACATAGAGAAATTATGTTATTAGGTAAAACCCTACCTCGTTTAGATAAAGCCTTACGTAGCGATACGACCCTTATATCCGGATGTGAAAGTCTTGCTTGGCTTAAATTAGAATACACTGAACAGGGTATATATATGTTTACCGCAGATAGTGATGCTAAAATAATTCGTGGCTTATTAGTTATTGTGCTTGCGGCGTACAATAAGAAAACGGCTATTCAAATCCACGAATTTAATATTAATGCTTACTTTAGTCATTTAGGTTTAATGCAGCATTTAAGTCCTTCACGGGGTAATGGTTTATTAGCTATTGTGGAGAAAATTAAATTATTAACAAAAAGTAGTGATTAAACCAATTAACTAAATAATGTTTGAAATCATCTTAAATATGATGATGTACTAATTTTAGGCAAAATCGCCAGTAATTGTGGTCAAAGACCTCTTTGCTGACCATTGAATTTTTGAAAACTAACGGTAATAATTTATTTATTACTGTACAACGATCTTAAGCGGCTGTTACAAAACAATCGTAATAAATAGTTATTCTATTTTATATACTGTATTTTATGTTTTTTTAGTAGCTTATCAATTGCCCTACCAACAGCAAAAAAAGCAAAAGTAGCAGTAACATGGGTGGTTGCACCAAACCCAGTATGACAATCTAATCGAGGAGTACCTTTATCGCCTGAGGTAGTATTTGGTTTTGCTAAGCAAACTTCTCCCTCTTTACCATCAGCAGGGTAGCGTAATTGTTCGGTAGAATAAACGGCATCTATTGAGAACTTTCGTTTGCCTGCTGTTTTAAGATCAGCACGCGGGAAGTTAAACTCTCGCCGTAGTTGATTTTTTACTTTAGCAAGTAAGGGGTCTTGATAAGTCTTGCTCAAGTCAGTGATCTCAATTTTACTTGGGTCAACCTGACCGCCAGCACCACCAATAGTGATAATGGGTAATTTACTGCCTCTACAAAAAGCAATGAGGCGTGTTTTGATGTCGACAGAGTCTATGGCATCAATGACATAATCATAATCTTTAGTCATTAAGCTAGATAAATTTTCTACTGTAACAAAGTCTTCAATTATATTGACTTGGCACTCAGGGTTGATTTGTTTAATGCGCTCAGCCATAACGTCAACTTTACTTTGTCCAATAGTATCGGTAAGTGCGTGGATTTGACGATTAATATTAGTGCTACAGACATCATCTAAGTCGATTAAAGTAATTTTTCCTACACCGTTACGGGCTATAGCTTCTGCAGCCCAGGAGCCAACGCCGCCAATACCAATAATACAAAAATGAGATTGTTGTAGAATACTAGCGCCATGAACGCCGTATAAACGGTTAATACCGCCAAATCGTAAAGAAGAATCAGACATAATCAAGTTATTAAGTTTTATATAAAGGTAAGATTTAAGATGACTATTATAACGGTAAGGTCCAGTGAGTGGAATCCAAATAGCAGTTTAGGCATAAAAAAGTATACTTATATGCCTTAATAATCACATATCTACATTTTTATTATGAATGCTAAGTATAATTTACAGTTATGTTTTGTATGGTTATTTCCCTTGAAGTAGATACAAAAAAGACAGCTAATGCTGCCTTTTTGACTTTATATTTAAGTAACTAAGTCATTATCTTTTGTTCAATGAAACAAACTCACGGTTGATTTCACCAGTATATTTTTGGCGAGGACGACCAATTTTTTGACCTGGTTGAGATAACATTTCATCCCAATGAGCAATCCAACCAACAGTTCTAGACATCGCGAAAATTACGGTAAACATGCTTGATGGAATACCAATAGCTTTAAGAATAATACCTGAGTAGAAATCTACGTTAGGGTAAAGTTTTCTTTCAATGAAGTAAGAATCCTCTAAAGCTACTTTTTCTAGAGCCATAGCAACATCTAGTAATGGGTCACTTATACCAAGTTCATTTAATACTTCATGACATGTTTCACGCATTACTGTGGCACGCGGATCAAAGTTTTTGTATACACGATGACCAAACCCCATTAAACGGAAAGAGTCATTTTTATCTTTGGCTTTTAATACATACTCATCAACACGAGATACATCACCAATTTCTTCAAGCATTGCTAAACATGCTTCGTTCGCGCCGCCATGTGCAGGACCCCATAAAGAAGCAACACCCGCGGCTATACATGCGTATGGATTAGCCCCTGAAGAACCGGCTAAACGTACCGTAGACGTAGAAGCATTTTGCTCATGATCTGCATGTAAAGTAAAAATTCTATCCATGGCATTAGCAACAGTAGGACTTACTATATATTCTTCTGCAGGAACAGAAAACATCATATGAAGGAAGTTTTCAGCGTAAGAAAGCTCATTGCGTGGGTACACAAAAGGTTGACCGACACTATATTTATAAGCCATAGCTGCAATCGTTGGCATTTTAGCAATCAATCTATAAGCACTACGCTTACGTTGTTCAGGGTCAGCAATATCTAAATCACTGTGATAAAAAGATGACAGAGCACCAACAACGCCACATAACATTGCCATAGGATGTGCATCAGGTAAGAAACCATGGAAAAAATGAACTAATTTCTCATGTACCATCGTATGATTAGTAATAACTGATTTAAATTCTTCATACTGTGATTGTGTTGGTGCATCACCATTTAATAAAATGTAACAAACTTCAAGGTAGTCTGCTTGTTTAGCGAGGCTGTCAATAGCATAACCACGGTGTTGCAGAATACCTTTGCCACCATCAATGAAGGTGATTGATGATTCACAAGAAGACGTGGCTAAGAAGCCTGGATCATGGGTGAAGTAGCCAAGGCTACCTAAAGTTCTAATATCAATTACGTCAGTACCAGCAGTACCTTTTAAAACTGGAAATACGCCAATTTCTTTGCCATCAATACTCAGAGAGGCTTTTAATTCAGCCATAATGTTTTTTCCCCTATCAAATTATAATTAATATACATTTACCGACATTCTACTAAATTGCTTAATTCTCATATCGAGCTTAGCGAATAAAAAGTCAGTTTTTGTGATTTTTCTTGGGTTTTTTAAACTGGCATCATTCTACCCCGAAATGAATTTAAATTGTAAGAGTAATTATACTAAAGTTTAGTACACCATAAATAACTGCTCAAAAAACATACACTCATTACCTATTATTCATAAAAGTCATAACTTAGCGCTCGGTTAAATTGTAATTCTATGTTAACGATTATATAATCGCTGCGTTCTGTAGCTTTTTCTCAATGTAATAAGATTTAATGACACTTTTGAATCTTATTACAAATCTAACTAGAATCACTTTATGAAGTTAGTTAGACTTGTGTACGAATTGGTACACTTATGGAAAAATTGTTAAATGTTACCGTTCACTTTCGGGAGCTGCTTTTTTTAGATTGATTTTTAAGTTTCAATTATGTCTAAAGTCGAGATAAGTAAAGGTAGTTCATGAGTAACAATAATAAAAGTTGAAGGCTTTCGAGCTCTTTAGGCAATCATTGTGAAAAAAAAACGTCCTGTAAACCTAGATTTAACTACAATAAAGATGCATCCTGCAGCTAATGCTTCCATTTTACACCGTGTATCTGGTGTTATTATGGTTTTTGCTATTGGTATTTTATTGTTTACCCTTTCAACCTCGCTTTCTTCTGCTGAGGGATTTGCACAAATTCAAGATTATCTTGATGGCATATTCTTTAAGTTCATTATGTTTGGCTGTCTTTCTGCACTTACTTTCCATCTTTTAGCCGGTGTTCGTCACTTGTTAATGGATTTAGGGTATTTTGAAGAATTAGCTTCTGGTAATGTTACTGCCAAAATAATCATCATTATTTGGTTAGCAGTCTCAGTAGTTATAGGAGTTTGGTTATGGTAAACGTCGTCGCATCAGCAGGCCAAAATGGCGTGCATGATTATATTCTTTTGAGAGCTAGTGCAATTATTCTTGTGCTGTACACTTTACTCCTTGCTGGTTTCTTTGTGATAACACCTAGTGTTACTTATGATATATGGAACAATTTCTTTGCTAGTATGAGTGTCAAATTAGCAACAATAATAGCGTTATTAGCATTGCTTGTTCACGCTAAAATTGGCGTGTGGCAAGTACTGTCTGATTACGTAAAACCTGCTTTATTACGGGGTACATTGCAATTTTTCTTTTCTGTTACTTTATTAGCCTATTTAGTATTTGGCTCTTTAACTGTGTGGGGTGTATAAGTGAGCGTTCCAATTCGTGAATTTGATGCCATCGTTATTGGCGCAGGTGGTGCAGGTATGCGCGCTGCATTAGCAATTTCAGAATCAGGCAAATCTTGTGCCTTGATATCTAAAGTATTTCCAACACGTTCTCATACTGTATCTGCTCAAGGTGGTATTACCGTAGCTTTAGGTAATGCCCATGAAGATCATTGGGAACAGCATATGTACGATACCGTTAAAGGCAGCGATTATATCGGTGACCAAGACGCAATCGAATACATGTGTAAAACAGGCCCTGAATCTATTATTGAATTAGAGAAAATGGGTTTACCTTTTTCTCGTACCGAAGAAGGTAAAATTTATCAACGTCCTTTTGGTGGTCAATCGAAAAATTTTGGTGGTGAACAAGCAGCGCGTACAGCAGCTGCAGCTGACCGTACTGGTCATGCTTTACTACATTGTCTTTACCAACAAAATGTTAAAAATAAAACAAATGTATTTTCCGAATGGTATGCATTAGATTTAGTTAAAAATAGTGATGGCGCAGTTGTTGGTACAACAGCAATTTGTATCGAAACTGGCGAAATAGTTTACTTTAAAGCTCGGGCAACAGTACTTGCTACTGGTGGTGCTGGTCGTATTTTCGCATCAACAACTAATGCTCATATCAATACGGGTGATGGTGTTGGTATGTCACTTCGTGCTGGTATTCAAATGCAAGACATGGAAATGTGGCAGTTCCACCCAACTGGCATTGCTGGTGCAGGTACATTAGTAACTGAAGGTTGTCGTGGAGAAGGTGGTTACCTTCTTAATAAAGACGGCGAACGTTTCATGGAACGTTACGCACCAAATGCTAAAGATTTAGCGGGTCGAGACGTTGTAGCTCGTTCTATGATGACAGAAATACGCGAAGGACGAGGTTGTGATCATCCTACATATGGTCCTCATCTCAAACTTAAGCTTGATCACTTAGGACGTGAAACGTTATACAAACGTTTACCGGGTGTTTGTGAGTTATCTAAAACCTTTGCTCACGTTGACCCAGCTGACGAACCTATTCCAGTTATACCAACCTGCCATTACCAAATGGGTGGTGTTCCTTGTAACGTTAATGGTCAAGCTTTAAATGTTGCCTCAGATGGAACCGAAACAATTGTAGATGGTTTATTTGCAGTTGGTGAAATCGCTTGTGTATCAGTCCATGGGGCTAACCGTTTAGGTGGTAACTCATTACTTGATTTAGTTGTATTTGGTCGTGCCGCAGGTAATTTCCTCGGTAAGTACTTAAATGACACTGAATTTGGTAAAGAAGCATCTGAGTCTGATTTAGAAGCCGCTCTTGCTCGTACAAATCGCTGGGAATCATCATCTAAGGGGGAAAGTCCAGTTCAAATTCGTAAAGACCTACAAAAGTGTATGCAGTTTAATTTCTCGGTTTTCCGTGAAGGCGAAGCCATGGCACAAGGTATGAAAGAACTAACAGAAATCCGTGCTCGTCTTCAAGATGCTTACCTTGACGATAAATCAAGTGAATTTAATACTCAGCGTATTGAATGTTTAGAGTTAGATAACTTGATGGAAACAGCTTTCAGTACAGCTAAAGCGGCTAACTTTCGTACAGAATCTCGTGGTGCTCATGCACGTGAAGATTTTCAAGATAGAGATGATGAAAACTGGTTATGTCATTCTATTTATACGCCGCAGACACAAGAAATGTCTAAACGCGATGTAAATATGAAACCCGTTCACCGTGAAGCTTTCCCTCCGAAAGCTCGTGTATACTAAGGAGCATTATAATGAAACAGTTATTTTCGATTTACCGTTATAACCCCGACGTTGATAATGCGCCCTACATGAAAGGCTATGAGTTAGACGTGCCTGATGGTTCTGACTTAATGGTACTGGATGCGCTTATCTTATTAAAAGAGAAAGAGTCATCATTATCTTTTCGTCGTTCATGTCGCGAAGGTGTATGTGGCTCTGACGGCATAAACATGAATGGAAAAAATGGCTTAGCGTGTATTACGCCATTATCAGAATTGAAAGCTAAAACTATTGTATTACGTCCATTACCAGGTTTACCTGTAGTACGTGATTTAATTATTGATATGACTCAATTTTATAAGCAATACGAAAAAATTAAGCCATACCTTATCAATGATGCACAACCAGCAGCGCGTGAAAATATACAAACAATTGAAGAGCGTGATAAGTTAGATGGTCTTTACGAATGTATTTTGTGTGCTTGTTGTTCAACATCATGTCCATCTTTTTGGTGGAATCCTGATAAGTTCATTGGACCAGCAGGTTTATTACATGCATATCGATTCCTAATCGATAGCCGTGATACTGCTACAGAAGAACGTTTAGATGGTTTACAAGATGCATACAGCGTATTTCGTTGTCACGGTATCATGAACTGTGTTGATGTTTGTCCAAAAGGACTAAACCCAACTAAAGCCATTGGTCATATTAAATCAATGTTATTAAACCGAGCGGTTTAATAACTATAAACTTAGCTAAAGTAGCTTTTATACTGCTTTTGTCTAAGTTTATTTGATTATTTTTTATGACAGAATAAGCAGGGTATTATCTTTAACAAGTGCTTAAATAATTACTTTAAGGAGTTATTATATAAATAACTTAATTAAGATAATATTCCGTATTTATATATTGATTTTAAACATTGTAATAATCTTTTATCTGTAATTAGTTTAACTCAATGCAAAAGTATTGATTTTATTTTGATAATAGATACTTTAAGCAAACAGTTGAAAATATTGCAAAGAAATAGTTATTACGTTATTTTTTTTGCTACACATCAAGCAAAGGAACAAGGCAATGCCAGAAGGTGTAATGAAGGCTTGGCTAGAGTCTTCCCACTTAAACGGTGGTAACATCGTTTATATAGAAGAATTGTACGAATCATACTTAGATAACTCCGCCTCTGTATCTGCAGAATGGCAGGAACTCTTTAGTCAACTCCCAAAAGTCGAAGGTAGTGAGGTTGAATACCGCCACTCTGCCATCCGTGACGAATTTAGAACGTTAGCAAAACAAGGCAATAAACAAGTTATTGTTTCTAGTGGTGGTGATGCTAAGCAAGTCAAAGTTTTACAACTTATTAACGCGTTTAGATTTCGCGGTCATCAAAACTCTAATCTAGATCCATTAGGTCTATGGCAGCGTGACAAAGTAAGTGACTTGCAACTTTCACATCACGACTTATCTGCAAACGACTTTGATAAAGAATACAACGTTGGTTCTTTTGCCATCGGTCAAGACACCATGAAGTTAGGTGACTTATATAAAGCATTAAAAAATACTTACTGCGGTTCTATTGGTGCAGAGTATATGCACATGACCTCTACAGTTGAAAAACGTTGGATACAACAACGTCTCGAATCTGTTCAGTCACAAGCTAAATTGAGTGTTGAAGAAAAAACAGATATATTTAAAGGCTTAATCGCTGCTGATGGTTTAGAAAAGTATCTAGGTGCAAAATTTCCGGGAGCAAAACGTTTTTCATTGGAAGGTGGTGACGCTTTAGTTCCTATGCTCAAAGAATTAATCACTCGTGCTGGTACTGCCGGTACTAAAGAAGTGGTTATGGGCATGGCTCATCGTGGTCGTCTCAATGTACTTGTCAATGTTATGGGTAAAAATCCATCGAAATTATTTGACGAATTTGCTGGTAAACATGATGAAATACTCAGCTCAGGTGATGTTAAATACCACCAAGGTTATTCTTCAGACTTCGTCACACCAGGTGGTAATGTTCATCTAGCACTGGCATTTAATCCGTCACATCTAGAAATCGTTAACCCGGTTGTTATTGGTAGCGTACGTGCTCGCCTTGATAGGCGTGACTGTAATCAAGGTGATTTAGTACTACCTATTACCATTCATGGTGATTCTGCTATTGCAGGGCAAGGTGTTGTACAAGAAACATTCAATATGTCGCAAGCACGCGCCTTTAAAGTAGGTGGCACGGTACGTATTGTCGTTAACAACCAAGTTGGTTTTACCACATCAGCTGCTGAAGATACTCGCTCTGGCGAATACTGTACAGAAATTGCTAAAATGGTTCAGGCACCAATCATCCATGTTAATGGTGATGATCCTGAAGCGGTAATACTAGCAACGCAAATTGCACTTGATTACCGTAATGAATTTAAACGTGATGTTGTTATCGATTTAGTGTGTTACCGACGTCATGGACATAACGAAGCTGATGAGCCAAGTGCTACGCAGCCACTTATGTACAAAATTGTTAAAAAGCATCCTACACCACGTCAATTGTACGCTGATAAATTAGCGGCTGAAGGTAGTTTAACACCCGTCAAAATTGAAGAGTTAACAGCCTATTACCGTAAATTACTTGATGAAGGTCAATGTACGGTTGAGCAATGGCGCCCAATGACTGAGCATTCAGTTGATTGGACTCCATACTTAGGCCATGAGTGGGATGATGACTACGACAAAGAAATTTCTCTTGAGAAGCTAAAAGAGTTAGCGCTTAAGGTATCAACGGTCCCAGAAAGTCATCCAGTGCATTCACGTGTTAAAAAGATTTACGATGATCGCATGAGAATGGCAACAGGTGAGAAATTATTTGATTGGGGCATGGCTGAAAATTTAGCGTATGCATCTATTGTTGATCGTGGTGATCGTGTACGTATTACTGGCCAAGATTCTGGTCGTGGTACTTTCTTCCATCGTCATGCGGTATTGCATAATCAAGAAGATGGTAGTACTTATCTACCACTAAAGAATATCAGAGAAGGCCAAGGCCCATTTGATATACATGACTCAGTGTTATCTGAAGTATCTGTATTAGCCTTTGAATATGGCTATACAACGGCTGAGCCTGCAGGTTTAACTATTTGGGAAGCGCAATTTGGTGATTTTGCTAACTGTGCACAAGTAGTATTTGATCAATTCATTAGTTCAGGTGAACAAAAGTGGGGCCGCTTATGTGGCTTAACTATGTTGTTACCTCATGGCTACGAAGGTCAAGGTCCTGAGCATTCATCAGCCCGTTTAGAACGCTTCTTACAACTTTGTGCTGATCATAATATGCAAGTATGTGTACCATCAACACCAGCGCAAGTATTTAATATGCTTCGCCGTCAAGTTGTTCGTCCTATGCGTCGCCCCCTTGTTGTTATGTCACCTAAATCACTATTACGCCATCCATTAGCCGTTTCCTCATTAGAAGAAATGTCTACAGGTATATTCCACAATGTTATTGGTGAAGTTGATGAGCTTGACTCAAAAGCGGTAGAGCGTGTTGTTTTTTGTAGTGGTAAAGTATATTACGAGCTACTTGAACAACGTCGTAAAAATGAGTTAAATAATGTTGCTATTGTCCGTATTGAGCAACTTTATCCGTTCCCTGAACAAGAGCTACAAGTGGTATTAAAAGAATACCAACATGTTAAGCAATTTGTTTGGTGCCAGGAAGAGCCACAAAACCAAGGTGCTTGGTATTGTTCGCAGCATAACTTTAGAGCTGCTATCCCTGAAGGTACTCATTTGACTTATGCCGGCCGTAAGGCTTCTGCAGCACCTGCTGCAGGTTATATGTCACTTCACGTTAAAGAACAGCAAGCGCTTGTCACTCAAGCATTAACAGTAGATTAACTCTTTGGTGTGCTTGCTTTACTAAAAGTAAGTACAAAGACAGTTTGAAAGGATTAAAAAATGACAACCGAAATCAAAGTTCCGGTATTACCAGAATCAGTTGCTGATGCAACAGTAGCAACTTGGCATGTACAAGTTGGCGAAAAATTTACACGTGACCAAGTACTTGTTGATATTGAAACTGACAAGGTAGTACTAGAAGTTCCAGCAACTTGTGATGGTGTTATGACTAATATTAGCCAAACTGATGGTGCTACTGTACTAGGCGACCAAGTCATTGGTACCTTTGTGGAAGGTAGCCAAGCAGCTCCTGTAACTGTTACAGCAGCAAGTGCTCCAGTAGCGGCAACTAATGCTGTTAACGTTATTGACATCGTAGTCCCTGTTTTACCTGAATCAGTTGCTGATGCAACTGTTGCTACATGGCATGTAGCTGAAGGTGATACGGTATCAGTTGATCAAAACTTAGTTGATATTGAAACAGACAAAGTTGTACTTGAAGTTGTTGCTCAAGATAGTGGCGTGATTGGTAAAATTATCCATATTGAAGGTGATACTGTCTTAGGTGCTCAAAAAATTGGTGAACTTAATGCAGGCGCAACAGCGACTGCAACAGCGGCACTAATTGAAGATGCAGTAAGCTCTGATGAAATTGCTAGTCCTTCAGTACGTCGGTTAATGACAGAAAAAGGCTTAACGGCTGCTAATGTCGTTGGTACTGGTAAAGGTGGTCGTATTTCAAAAGAAGACGTTGAAGTCGCGGCTAACAAACCTGCTGCCGCGCCAAAAGCTTTAGCGCCTGTTGCCTCTCCTACACAAGATTTAGGCGAACGTACTCAAAAACGTGTGCCAATGACACGTTTACGTAAAACGATTGCAACACGTTTATTAGAAGCGAAAAACTCTACGGCCATGCTAACTACGTTTAATGAAGTTAACATGAAGCCAATTATGGAACTTCGTAAGCAATATAAAGACTTATTTGAAAAAACCCATGATACACGTCTTGGTTTTATGTCTTTCTACGTGAAAGCGGTTACAGAAGCATTAAAACGTTTCCCTGGTGTTAACGCATCAATTGACGGTGATGACATTGTTTATCATAATTTCTTTGATATTTCTATCGCGGTATCTACACCACGTGGTTTAGTTACACCAGTATTACGTGATTCTGATCAGTTGAGTATGGCTGGCATTGAAAATGGTATCCGTGAATTAGCGATTAAAGGTCGTGACGGTAAGCTTTCAATGGCTGATATGACGGGTGGTAACTTTACTATTACTAACGGTGGCGTATTCGGTTCGTTATTATCAACACCAATTCTTAACTTACCTCAAGCAGCGATTTTAGGTATGCATAAAATACAAGACCGCCCTATGGCAGTTGATGGTAAAGTAGAAATTTTACCTATGATGTATTTAGCATTATCTTACGATCATCGTTTAATTGATGGTAAAGAGTCAGTAGGTTTCTTAGTAACAATTAAAGAATTGTTAGAAGATCCAACACGTCTATTACTTGATATATAAGTTTGATATCTAAGTATTATTTTTAAGCTTATTTTAAAATAAATAGACTGTAAAAATACTAGCTATATAAATTTAGTACTCGACTATGGTATTAGTTCTTATGACTACCGTCACTAGGGCTTTTGTACTATAAGCGAGATACTTTTCACCGGCAGGCTTTGAGTATTTCTAAGAAATGCAATCGACTGTCATTATTTACAGATAAATGGATAAAACACCATGAATTTGCATGAATACCAAGCGAAACAATTGTTCGCTGAATACGGTTTACCAGTTTCTGAAGGTTTCGCTTGCGATACTCCTCAAGAAGCTGCCGAAGCGGCTGATAAAATTGGCGGCGATATGTGGGTTGTTAAAACTCAAGTACACGCAGGCGGACGCGGTAAAGCTGGCGGTGTTAAGCTAGTTAAAACTAAACAAGAAATCAAAGATTTCGCTCAACATTGGTTAGGTAAGAACTTAGTTACTTATCAAACTGATGAAAAAGGTCAGCCAGTAGCTAAAATTTTAGTTGAAAGCTGTACTGACATCGCCAACGAGTTATATCTTGGTGCTGTTGTTGACAGAGCTTCTCAAAAAGTTGTTTTCATGGCATCTACCGAAGGCGGTGTTGACATTGAAAAGATCGCAGAAGAGACTCCAGAATTAATTCACCAAGCTGAGATTGATCCACTAGTTGGCGCTCAACCTTACCAAGCACGTGAATTAGGTTTTAAATTGGGTTTAAACCCTACGCAAATGAAGCAATTTGTTAAGATCTTTATGGGTCTTGCTAAAATGTTTGAAGATTGTGATTTCGCATTACTTGAAATCAACCCGTTAGTTATTACTGACGAAGGTAACCTTCATTGCTTAGATGGTAAAATTGGTATCGATGGTAATGCTATCTATCGTCAACCTAAAATGCGCGCTTTCCACGATCCATCTCAAGAAGATGAACGTGAAGCACATGCAGCACAATGGGAGCTAAACTATGTAGCTCTTGATGGTACTGTAGGTTGTATGGTTAACGGTGCAGGCCTAGCAATGGGTACTATGGATATCGTTAATTTACACGGCGGCAAGCCAGCTAACTTCCTTGATGTTGGCGGCGGAGCAAACAAAGAACGTGTTTCTGAAGCATTCAAAATTATCCTTTCTGACGATAACGTTAAAGCTGTTTTAGTTAACATCTTTGGTGGTATTGTTCGTTGTGACATGATTGCTGAAGGTATTATTGGCGCGGTTAAAGAAGTAGGCGTTAAAGTACCTGTTGTTGTACGTTTAGAAGGTACTAATGCTGAATTAGGTCGTGAAGTTCTTAAAAACTCTGGCTTAGACATCATTGCTGCTGAATCACTAACTGATGCAGCTGAAAAAGTTGTAGCAGCTGCGGAGGGCAAATAATGTCTGTATTAATTAATAAAGATACTAAAGTTATCTGTCAAGGCTTCACTGGTGGTCAAGGTACTTTCCATTCAGAACAAGCTATTGATTACGGTACACAAATGGTTGGTGGCGTAAGCCCAGGTAAAGGCGGTCAAACGCATCTTGGTTTACCAGTATTCAACACAGTACGTGAAGCAGTAGAAGCAACTGGCGCAACAGCAACAGTTATCTACGTTCCAGCTCCGTTCTGTAAAGATGCTATTTTAGAAGCTATCGATGCTGGCATCGAGCTTATCGTAACTATTACTGAAGGTATCCCAACTTTAGATATGGTTGACGTTAAAGCTAAACTTAACCAATCTGGCGTTCGTATGATCGGTCCTAACTGCCCTGGTGTTATCACTCCTGGCGAGTCTAAGATTGGTATCATGCCTGGTCATATCCATTTACCAGGTAAAGTGGGTATTGTTTCACGTTCTGGTACGTTAACGTACGAAGCCGTTAAACAAACTACTGATGCTGGTTTTGGCCAATCTACTTGTGTAGGTATTGGTGGCGACCCTATCCCAGGTACTAACTTCATTGACGTATTGGAAATGTTCCAAAACGATCCACAAACTGAAGCAATCGTAATGATTGGTGAAATTGGCGGAACTGCTGAAGAAGAAGCTGCGGAATATATCAAAGCACACGTTACTAAACCTGTAGTATCTTACATTGCTGGTGTTACTGCACCAGAAGGTAAGCGTATGGGTCACGCTGGCGCGATTATCGCCGGTGGTAAAGGTACTGCTGAAGAGAAATTTAAAGCATTAGAAGCGGCTGGTGTTAAAACTGTTCGTTCTTTAGCTGAAATTGGCTCTGCACTTAAAGAGAAAACAGGTTGGTAGGCTAACGCTTACAGCTTGCAATTCTTAATAAAAACTCGTATTTTCTGATAGAGAATGCGGGTTTTTTTATGTTGAAAATTTATAGAGCTTTTTGACCTATAGATTAAATCCGCCAAACTGCTGTGGAACTTACTGATATTGCTGTCTTACATTTTCTTCTTTAATTATTTTATCAAGCCTTTGTTTGTTCATTCTTTAATAAACACTCTATATCACTATTAGTAATTATGAAGCCATAAGTAGTATTACCGTTATAGTCCTCAGTGATCATTCTACTTACATATCTAATTAGTGTTAATACTATCAGTGGTATTTGAAGTTGTACTTCTGAGAATAGTAGACCTCTTTGTTCTATATCCCAAAAAAGTATGCCGTCTACAGTTATCGTATGGGTAGATAGTAGTTCAGATAGTAATCGAAGTGATTTGTTATTTATTGAATATTCGCTTTTAGCTATTTTAGGCGTCATAACTTTATCTATTATCACACTCTTGGTAAATCGACCTTGATGATTCATCGGAATATTTATCTTTATACAAGCGCTATTCACCGCAAAATCTAAGTTTGTATCACTTCTTTCTGAATCAAAAATTAACGTATTAATCCGCGCTAAATCTGGAATGATGTGCAGCTTTTTATGGATTATTTATAGGCGTGTGGCAAGCGTTAAGGGATTACTTTATTTAAACACTGTACTACCCACTGCTTCATTTGTATTTCCTTTAGACTACCAGAGATACGGTCGACTTCTTTACCTTGGT
The DNA here is from genome assembly GCA_046710905.1 of Colwellia sp. Lineage (GTDB taxonomy): Bacteria > Pseudomonadota > Gammaproteobacteria > Enterobacterales > Alteromonadaceae > Colwellia. Next base: position 15,341 of record JBKEHN010000016.1, on the reverse strand, counting down.
AAAAAAATACTAAAGTAGGTAAGCTGCGAATATTAGCATCAGCTGAAATTTGTTGAACTTGCTCTGTATTAACTTTGGCGAACAGTACAGAAGGTGACGATTGCGCGACTTTAGTATAGATAGGCGCCATGCTTTGACAGGGACTGCACCAACTGGCCCAAAAATCAACTATGCCACTTCAATGACGGGTAAATAATTACGTTCTATAAAAGGGTAAAATGTATTATCAGTCAATACTGTCGGCTTGGGTGAGTAAACGCCTTGTTGGCATTTACCACACTTGCCTTTGTTATAATCTTTATCATTAGGGATTCGGTTGGTAGTAAAACAATTAGCACAAACAATATTCATAAAATTCTAGTTAATAAGAAAACTTTTAAGTTGATTAATTTTACCTGATTAGTTTTAAACAGTTAACAATTATCTTAGTGTCGACATCTCAGTTTAGCTATGGCGTTAAAACTCATGCTAATAGATAAATTAATTAGTGAATATATATCGGTATACTTTATGTAATAAAAAGAATATTCAATATTTTAACCATAGTCTACAGCACCTTCTGTACTTTGAAATAATAAGTCGATTAGTCGGCAACAGTGTAGTTGAAATTCGCTACTATAATTATAAATACGTCGTAAATATAAGGTGTCAAAACTTAACGCTTTTGGGAGGTTAGAATGGTTTCATCAATAGGTGGTAATGGCGCTGTAAGTACAGTGTTTAAACAACAGCGTCAGCAAGTCATTAATCAACAAGCAGAGCAACAGGTAAAGGATCATCACCAGGAGGTTAATCGACAGGCGCAAGAATATTTTTCGGCTGAGTCAAGACGAAGTTACCTTGACGCTCGCAAAGGTCGTTACGTAAATTTATCTATTTAAGTCGAACAGATTAAATACTACTAGCAAGAGAAGTTGTTATTACTTAGCGCGTTTATTTCTAAAGTAAAGGCTTTCTCGTAAGTAGGTAGCTGATAAAAAAGTGGTGCGCCGTTTATTCTGTTGCCATTATAAACATTAGCTTCGTTTTTACATATTAATTCGCTTTTTTAAACTTTTGGCGACATACCTGATAAATTTAACTTTTTCTCGGTTTCAGGGTAGTTTGTCTGGCGGTCTCACTAGCTTAGTCTAGTTTTACTTATTCTTTGTCATGAGAAAAAGCGCCTAAAATAGAGCTATAGAAAACGATGATTAGCATTAAAAAATTAAATAAGTTGGCTGATATACTGAGTTCCTGCAATAAGTATTAATACTTATTGCATTGTTGTTCAAGAAATTAGACATGTCTACTTAATAATAATGCTATAAAATTATAATTAAGAGGAGCATAAATTGGTTTTTTGGTAAAGGCTTACCTACAGTTAGCATTAATACAGATTATATTTTTATAACAATGACAAACTAAACGTTAACTTAGTTAGAGTTAAAAAGGAAAATTATATGCAGAGCCTAAAAATTCAAGAAAATATGAATCACTATCCATTAACTTTTACTGAGAGTATGTCTGTTGAAGAAGCCTCATTACGTTTTTTAAAAACGAAACAAATAGGTGGTCCGGTGATTGATCAAAATTATAAGGTACTGGGCTTTATTTCAGAGGGAGATGTTTTAAAAAAAATGTTAGAAACCCTCTATTTCAATGAGAATGTTGCGAGTGTCAAAGACATTATGCGCAAAGAAGTACTTTCAGTGAAACCTTATGACAGTATCATTGAGTTAGGTCAAACCATGATAAGAGATAAACCAAAAGTGTACCCCGTGATTGATGACGACGGTAATTTACTAGGTACCATTTCTCGTAATGAGGTTTTACAAGCGTGTTATAGATACAGTAAGGCAAGAAACTCTATAGAAAAGGAACATGCCGCAGTATAATGTTTTACACTTTAATGATAAGCCAACCTAGTCTTATTTATTTATAAAGGAGCTCTGAAGCTCCTTTTATCTATTCAATAGTCTATTTAGAGTGTTTTACTCGCTGTAATTACCAAGCTTTACTGTTAAAATATTCCTTTTATTTTCTATCTGAGTTTGTTTTGTCTGTTCCGATTGATTCTGCTATTACATTATTTTCCCACCTCCAAAGCCTTTTTGAATTATTACCTCAAGCAAAAAATTGTGATGCGGTACGCTTTAAAAAAAGGTTAATGAACCTTAAAAAAATAATTCATCAAGAAGCTAGGGGGAAGTCATCAGCTGAGTTAGCAACTTTACCACTATCTACAAAACAAATTAAATTGGTTGAGCCGTTACAACAACATATCCTCAAATCAATTGAAGATAAACAGCATAAAATTAAAAACTTACCCAAGATTACTTATCCCGATGGTTTACCCATTTCAGATAATGCTGAGCATATTTCAGCGACTATTAAAGCCAATCAAGTGGTTATTATTGCTGGTGAAACTGGCTCAGGAAAAACTACCCAAATCCCAAAAATTTGTCTCGCACTTGGTCGTGGTGTCGATGGTCTAATTGGCCATACTCAGCCTAGGCGTATTGCCGCAAGAACCGTTGCTAATCGTATTGCTGAAGAGTTAGGCACTACCTTAGGTGAGCAAGTTGGTTATAAAGTTCGCTTTAATGATCAAGTTAGCCAACAAAGTTATATAAAATTAATGACCGACGGTATTTTACTTGCTGAAATGCAAAGGGATAGATTATTACTTAAATACGATACCATTATTATCGATGAAGCCCATGAACGTAGCTTAAATATCGATTTTATTTTAGGTTATTTAAAACAAGTGCTGATAAAACGTCCTGATCTTAAGTTAATTATTACCTCGGCGACTATTGACCCACAACGTTTTGCTAATCACTTTTCTAATAAATCTGGAGTGCCGGCGCCAGTTATTGAAGTATCAGGTAGAACATTCCCGGTTGAAATGCGCTATCGACCCCTAAATGATCATATGGTGAATGACGATGATGACCAACCTTCCCAAGAGATTGATATTATAAGTGGTATTTTATCGGCTGTAGATGAGTTAAGTAACTGTAGTCAAGGTGATATTCTTATATTTTTAAATGGTGAGCGTGAAATACGTGACACCGCTGCAGCGCTAAATAAAGCTAATTTACCACATACAAATATTTTACCCTTATACGCGCGTTTAACGGTTAGTGAGCAGAATCAAATATTTAAGCCTCATAGTGGCCGAAATATTGTGTTAGCAACGAATGTCGCAGAAACTTCTTTAACGGTACCTGGTATTAAATACGTTATCGATCCTGGTACGGCGCGAATTTCACGCTACAGTTATCGAACTAAAGTACAACGTTTACCTATTGAACCTGTATCACAAGCCAGTGCTAATCAGCGCTCTGGTCGCTGTGGACGAGTGTCTGAAGGTATTTGTATTCGCTTATATTCAGAGGATGACTATAAAAGCCGTGCTGAATTTACTGATCCTGAAATTTTACGCACTAATTTAGCAACTGTTATATTACAAATGCATGCGCTAGATCTCGGAGATATTGCTAACTTTCCATTTGTTGAAGCACCTGATAATCGAAACATTACCGACGGTATTCGTTTATTAGAAGAAATAGCAGCGGTAGAAAGTCGAGATAATACAAATAGAGATAAATCAACGAACACATCGAAACTCAGTAAAAGTAAACCTTCTGCAACAGCAACAAGATTGACAAAGTCAGGACGTTTATTAGCTAAATTCCCGATAGATCCGCGTTTAGCTAAAATGGTAGTTACTGCTATTGAGTTTGGTTGTATTGAACAAATACTGATTATTGTTAGTGCTTTGAGTATTCAGGATCCTCGTGAAAGACCTCATGAAAAGCAACAGTTAAGTGATGAAAAACATAATCGCTTTAAAAATAAAACCTCTGATTTTATAAGTTTGCTTAACCTTTGGCAGTATATTAACGATCAGAAAAAGGACCTAACTCAAAATCAGTTCAGAAAACTCTGTCAACGCGAGTATCTCTCTTATGTTCGCTTACGTGAATGGCAAGATATTTTCAGCCAATTAAAGCTTACTTTAAAAGAACAACAGATAACGTTAACTTCTATTAATTATCGTTTTTCAATGCCCAGTTCTCAGCAAGGTCAACACGAAGTTTCAGCAGTAGAAAAAGAGAAAGAAAGTGAGCAAGACTGCGCATTAACACCTGTGCATCAAGCATTACTATCAGGTCTATTGAGCCACATTGGTCAACAAGATGAAAACCGCGAATATAGAGGCGCGCGCGGTATGAAGTTCTTTATTTTCCCAGGATCTGCGTTAACTAAAAAATCACCCAAGTGGTTAATGTCTGCTGAATTAGTAGAAACAAGCCGACTATTTGCTCGGATGAACGCCAAGATTGACCCTTTGTGGCTTGAACCACTTGCAGAACACTTAGTTAAGCGAAATTATAGTGAACCACACTGGGAGAAAAAACAAGGCGCGGTAATGGCCTTTGAGCAAGTAACACTTTATGGTTTGAGTATTGTCACTAAACGTAAAATCAACTTTAATACTATTGAGCCAGCGACTTGTCGTGAAATATTTATTCGCGAAGCACTTGTTAATGGTGACAGTGTTATGAATGAAAAGTTTTTAAGCAAAAATCAGCAATTGGTAGAAAGCATAGAAGAGCTTGAGCAAAAAGCGCGTCGTAGGGATTTTTTAATTGACGAACAGCACTTGGTTGATTTTTATAGTGAAAAAATACCAGATACCATTGTTTGTCAGCGTAGTTTTCTCGCCTGGTGGAAAAAAGCTAAACAAGAAGATGGTCAGTTACTTGATTTTACTAAAGCCTTTTTATTGAATGAATCGATCGATGAATTAAGTACTACCGAGTACCCAGACTTTTGGCAACAAGACCGGATTACTTTGCCGCTGACTTATCATTTTAGTCCAGGAGAAATTGATGATGGTATCAGTGTTATCGTACCGGTTGCCTTATTGAATCAAGTACAAGAAGATGGCTTTGATTGGTTGATCCCAGCACTGCGAGATGAATTGGCTATCGCGCTAATTAAAGCATTACCTAAAATACTCAGACGTAACTTTGTTCCTGCACCTAATTATGCACAAGCGTGTTTAGCGGCAATGCCTACTGAGCAGGGAAGTTTACCACAAGCGTTAGCAAAACAGTTATTACGGATGACAGGTGTTCGACTACCAGAAGATGCTTGGCAGAATATTTCCCTGCCAGTACATTTAACCATGAACTTTCAAGTGGTAGATGATAAAGGAACGCTATTAAAGCAAGGTAGAGACCTTAATGAGCTTAAAGCTGAGCTACAAGGTAAAGTCAAAGCATCGATTAAGAAAGTGGCGGAAAAAGGTATTGAGCAAGCTGATTTAACGCATTGGGATTTTGGTGTATTACCTAAAGGTTATGAAAAGAAAATAGCTAATATCACGATTAAAGCGTTCCCTGCATTGGTCGATCATCAAAACAGTGTTGCTATTGAGCTTTTTGAGCAAGAGCAAGATGCTCAGGAAGCTATGTTGCAAGGGATCAGTCGACTAATATTATTAAATATCCCAACCCCATTAAAATATTTACAGGAAAAACTACCTAATAAAGCTAAATTAGGTTTGTATTTTAATCCTTTTGGTTCAATCAGTGATCTTTTACAAGACTGTATTCAAGGAGCGTGCTTGTCATTAGTTCAACAATTTGCTCAACAACAAAATAATGGTCATCTTCCTCGAGCAGAACAGCAATTTTCTCTGTGTTGTGATTATGTTAGGGCTGAAATAGCAGATTGCGTGTTAACCGCCGCGATTAAAGTTGAGCGAGTCCTTACTTTACGTCACGAAGTCACTAAAAAAATGAAAGGTAGTGTGCCTTTAAATGTTATTCAATCTCATGGTGATATTAAACAGCAATGCCAACAGTTAGTGTTTAAAGGCTTTGTAAGCTACTCAGGCTTGGGGAAACTCGATGATATAATTCGCTACTTACAAGGCATGTTACGTCGTTTAGAAAAACTGCCAAGTGATCCTAATCAAGATAGATTAAAACTTATTGAAGTAAATAAAGTTAATGAGTTATATCAAGTTATTATGGGTAAACAAAGAAAAGATAAACCGGTAGATAATGAATTACTCGCTACGCGTTGGTTAATTGAAGAACTTAGGATTTCATTGTTTGCACAAAACTTAGGGACATCAGCACCGATATCAGTTAAGCGTATTATAAATTATTTAAAGAATTTCTCTTAATTTAAGATATAAAAGTTAGGGTCTATTGAACTTTCGATATTAAATTTTGTTCGAGATAAAAGCGTTTTAATCGCGGTGGCTAGTGTGTAGCCTAGTCACTCTAAGTAAAGACTACTTAACAAAGAGTAAAACGCTTTTAGCCGAATCCTTCGGATAGCATTTGTTGGTCATTTTTACAGCGTTATCGCCTTTTTATGTGGAGTAACCACATTACAAAGGCTCTGCCTTGTATAAATACCCAACAAATAGCTGCAAAAAAATCTTGAAAGATCAACAGACCCTAATATATTTAGTCTATTTTAGATTTAAATAGCTAGACTTATTAATTTTTTTGTACTGCAGTTAGTTGACACTGCAGTCTTTGCTCAGTATAAATAATAAGGTGATAAATAGTCTGCTTGGGAGAGTTAATGAAAGGTTTTGATGATAAACGCGATTTTTACCGTATGATGTTAAATAGTGAAGTTACGGTTACCGTGATAGATGACGAAGTTAATAGTCAAATTTCTGCTACTTGTCGTGATTTAAGTGCGACGGGGATGGCATTTGAAATTGAGCATCCATTAGCCATTGCTACCCATGTAAGAGTGAAAGTAGACTCTGCTAGCAGTCAAGTACAAGCACTCGATATCAGTGGAAGAGTGGTTCGTATCGAGGAAGAAAGTAATAATTGCTACCTCATCGGTATTAGTATTGAAGAGATAGATTAATCGATTATTGCTGATTAAATAACATACAAAAGCCAGATTAAACTCTGGCTTTTGTTTTAGGTCGTATTTTTATAAGATCATCCTTCCAATAATGAAGTAATAATTTTTACTATTCTACTTGGCAAACTAAACCTTTCAAATAATAACCTTCAGGGTAATTAGAAGAAATAGGATGGTCTGCTGCTTGTTGTAAGCGCTCAACGAAGTAAGCCTTTCTTTTTGCATCTAATGCAGCATCAGCCACAACTTTTTGAAATAAGCTTGCTTCCATCAAGCCAGAGCAAGAAAATGTTAATAATAAACCACCAGGATTTAATAGCTGCATAGCGATCATGTTAATATCTTTATAACCTCGACAGGCGCCGGTTAATTGCGCTTTTGACTCAACAAATTTAGGTGGATCAAGAATTATCATATCGAAGGTACGCTTTTCTTCACGGTATCTTCGTAATAATTTAAAAACATCTTCTTTAACGAAAGATACATTAGCATCAGATAGACCGTTTAAAGCAAGGTTACGTTCGCCCATATCAAGAGCATCTTGTGATACATCGACATTAATCACTTCTTTGGCATTATTTGCTGCACAATGTAATGCGAATGTACTAGTATAAGAAAAGCAATTTAAAACAGTCTTATCTTTTGCGAATTTACCTGCAGCCAATCTAGAGTCACGTTGGTCTAGATAAAAACCCGTTTTATGACCCGTGGCTATATTAACGTGGATTTTTATACCATGTTCTTCAATGATACATTCTGTTGAATCTTGCGGCTCTGTTAACCAACCAGTTACTGGCTCTAAACCTTCCTTTTTACGCACATCAACATCTGAACGCTCATAAATGTGACAACCAGGATAAAGCTCGGTTAAGCAGTTAACAATAGTATAGCGATGGAAATCTGCACCGGCGCTAAGCAACTGACATACGACAAAATTATCATATATATCGATAGTTACACCAGGTAATCCATCAGATTCACCAGCGATTAAGCGATAGCCAGTTAATTTTCCTTGGGCAATAAACCAATCACGTCTTGCTTGAGCACTTTGTAATTTAGCAAAGAAAAAATCACGATCAATTTCTTCATGTTCGTCAAAGCTCCAGATTCTAATTCTTATTTGAGACTCAGGGGAATAAGCACCTTTAGCTAGCCACGTACCTTTACTATCAAATACATCAACAGTATCCCCAAGCATAGGGTTACCTTTGATTTTGTTTACTGCTTTCGAAAAAATCCATGGGTGTTTACGTAATAAAGATTTTTCACGACCAACATTTAAAGAAATTCTTGCTGACATAGGTCTATACTTACTTTTAATGAATAAATAACGTTGAATAAGACAATATTATTTATTCTGTGAAAGAGAAATTTGTGCCGATTTTAGTCAATGACAGGCTTAGGTGCAAACTTTACTGATAATAATACTGATTTAAAAAGAGAAAAAAGTATGAATGTTAGCTATATTGCGCATATTTCGGGTCGTGTACAAGGGGTATATTTTAGAGCCTCGTCACAGCAACAAGCCATTGAATATTGTTTAAGTGGTTATGCGCGTAACTTAGCCGATGGTGGTGTTGAAGTATTACTGTGTGGAGAACAAAAAAATATTGAAAAAATGCTTATATGGCTTGCTCATGGTCCTGAACAAGCAGAAGTGACAGATATTCAGCATAAAAAAGTACCTTGGACAGAACATCACTTCTTTTCTATCGGTTAACCCATAAGGTCAGCTATTTGTTTTGCCAATAACACGGATTAATGTGCTACGACCTGACAAAATTGAAGCGTTTTATTTTTTCCCCCTCACGCTCAATCGTTTCATCAAACATGGCTAAAGGACGTAGCCAAATATCATCTTTATTTTCAGCGGGGTGATACACCACCATATATTCTTCAGTCTCGCTATGTCTAGCAATATGAAGTACATGATAGTAATTACCTTTAAAGTGTTGGTACATACCTAATTTTAACATTATTTTATCTTGTCAGTAATTATTAATAGTCAGTTTAAAAGGGATCTTTCAATATTTTATCAATAAACCATTTTCCATCACGCTGGATTATTGACAGTAGTTTAACATCCTGAATACGTCTTTCTTGATAGTAACCGTCAAAATAGAGGGTTATACGAGCGTTACCTTTAAACTGTTCACGTACTTTAACACCAGCACTATCTGGTGTTATTTTAACCTTGTCGTAAGACATATTAAACAAGTGGCGAGCTACAGCGCCAGGTGAACGGTAGTGTAGTATAAGACGAGCTAATTTTGGACTGCAAACAGAGGCAGCTTTTTCAACATTCCTTTCATTATATAAAGCGTCAAAAAATGCAATCGCCACGGTTTCAGGATTATCAACGGTAGTGATTCTTTGTGAATCGTCTTCACCACATCCTACTAATAAAAAAACAGCACATAATAACAGTGAAGATAAAATAGTTTTTAAATAATACATTGAAAGTAAGTCAAAAGGTTTGAGGTTATAATTGAATAGTAACGTAAATACTTTGTCATAGTGAAGTTAAATATCGGCGCTAAATACTAAAAAAGGCACCTAGGTACCTTTTTTAAAAGAAAGTTATTTCTGTTATTGATTACTGAACAAGTTCTTTATCGCTAAAGCTTTCAGTAAAAAGTGGACTTGATAAGTAACGCTCTGCTGAACTTGGTAAAATGACTACAATATTTTTACCCTTGTTTTCTGGACGTTCAGCAAGACGCTTAGCTGCAATAACAGCTGCGCCAGAAGAAATACCAGCAAGGATACCCTCTTCTTTCATCAAACGGTGCGCCATTGCAAATGCATCGTCATTTGAAACAAGTTCTACAGCATCTACCATGTCTAAATCTAAGTTGCCAGGAATAAAACCAGCGCCAATACCTTGAATTTTATGAGGTCCTGGAGTTAATGTTTCACCAGCAAGTGCTTGAGTAATCACTGGAGAGTCAGTAGGTTCAACTGCAACAGTAGTAATAGCTTTACCTTTAGTCAGTTTAATATAGCGACTTGTACCCGTAAGCGTACCACCAGTACCAACACCAGCAACAAATATATCAATACTGCCATCAGTATCGTTCCAGATTTCTGGACCAGTAGTTTCTTCATGAATTTTAGGGTTGGCGGGGTTATCAAACTGACCTAATAAAACATATTTTTCTGGATCTGAATCTTTAAGTTCTTGAGCTTTAGCAATTGCGCCACCCATGCCCTTGGTACCATCGGTCAGTTCAACTTTTGCTCCTAAAGCAATAAGTAATTTACGACGCTCTAAGCTCATAGTACTAGGCATTGTTAACGTTATGCCGTAACCACGTGCTGCAGCAACAAACGCTAATGCGATACCGGTATTACCACTCGTTGGTTCAACAATCTCTTTGCCAGGTATTAATAAACCTTTTTCTTCAGCATCCCAGACCATACTTGCGCCAATACGACACTTTATACTGAAACTCGGGTTTCTTGCTTCAATTTTAGCATAAACATTAGCGCCATTTTCAGCACCGATTACCCGGTTTAACTTGACTAGCGGAGTGTTACCAATAGTTGTAGTGTTGTCTTCGAAAATTTTAGACATTTCTGATCCTGTGAATTAGTTACGTTATAGGGTAAGGGTAGCTAGTTGTTATAAAAAAAGAAGTGATATTTTGTTATAACTTATATTTCTATTTAGCAAATAAATTAAAAAACTATTTATATTATATTAATATTAATTTATTATTTTGTTCTTTTAGCCTTTAATTGCAAAGTGCCTTGTTGGTCGAACATCGATAACTGATCATTATTCAATTGGAAGCGTCTAACTTTACTAAGTGCTTGTAACATAATTGCTTCTTGAATCATTAAAGCGGGCAAGCACATTTTTCGTGTGGTAGTTATCGGGCCAATATTTATAGCATTTTTTTGCGAACTATAGCTGCTTGAGATGTTATTACAGGATGCAGAACCACTTAGCATATTTTTCGGAGTAAACTTTAATTGTGCCGTACTTTTTGCTATGACAGTTTTGTCATTAATAGAACTAACCAACCAGCTTCCTAATAATGTTTTTGGGGCTGAAGGGGGAGTACTTTTACAAGCAGCAAGTGCGGTAGAGATAGCAATTAATAATACTAGTCGTTTAATGTTTTTCATAGAAACTCCATATTGCAGCATCATTACGTAATTATAAAATGCCGAGAATTATAGTGATAATAGGTATATTACCAGTGTTATTCAATTATTTACAAAACTCAAGTGCGTAGTTAATTATGTAATAATATGTTAATTAAATATGCTGTTTTAAAAAGACTATATTAGCCGTTAGTTGACCCCATGGCTTTAATTCAATGATACTCGAAGAATTGTATTAAAAGTTACTTTTTTTGTCTATCAAATGAAGTTGTTGGTCAATAAAAATTGTTGGCGTATAATCTTATTTTTCTAATCCCCGTTATATATTGAGGAATTAAACTTGCCCTTTACCCTAGTCGATATTTTAGCTCTAACTGTGTTTATTTTAGCTTGGTATGGTTATACCGTATTTGCACGAAAAAAAGCCAAAACAACTGACTGCATTGCTCGATCCTTGCATCAACATCGAATTCATTGGATGTATGAGATTATTTCACGAGAAACAAGAGTTTCAGAGGCTGCTTTACTCGCCAATCTAGAACGTAACATCACTTTTTTCGCCTCTAGTACCTTGTTAATCCTTGCTGGTATTTTTACTTTGTTTGCCAAAGTAGAAACGTTGGAGGTAGTTATTTCTTCACTACCTTTTGCCACGGATGTTAATCACTTAGTAATACAATTAAAACTGACGTTATTAGCTTTTATTTTTGTCATCTCTTTTTTTCAATTTACTTGGTCTATGCGTCAATATGGATTTTTAAATGTAATGATTGGTGCTACGCCTTTTGATCTGTCTGAGAAAAATGAAAACTTAATGGCTTATGCAAAACAAATGGCAATTGTGCAAGACCAAGCTGCTCATTCTTATAATTACGGATTAAGATCATATTATTTTGCTTTAGCGGCAATGTGTTGGTTCTTCCATCCGTTATTATTAGTGTTCATGAGCTTGTGGGTAGTTTATACCCTGTACACACGAGAATTTAATTCGAAGGCTGTTAAAGCAATCACTACCGCTCATAATTTGTTAGATCAAGAACGTCAGTTAAAAAATAAGAAAATTAAAAATGTCTAAAAAATATCAAGAATATTCAATTGAAGATTTTGATAAATTTGATTGTTTAAAATTATCAAAACGTTTTTATTTGGTATTACTCTTTGTATTACGTGGTTATTTGGTATGGCTTATGTCTGTAACTAATATGAAAGATAAAGTGGCAACTATACAATGGATATACCCAGAAACTAGTCTTTTTTTTCTAAGTTTGATCTCAGGTGTTATGGGTTTATGTGTTATTTTTATTATCAGTTTCCGTCGACCAAATGCAGCTAATTGGGTCAAAATAACTTGGCCGTATTGTCGAACCATGTTGGTAGTGGCATTAATTTTTGACTTTGGTATTAACCTTATTGCTTTTTTTTATTGGCAATTGACTTCAATATCGTGGTTAATTTGCCAAGTACTGATTGTCTTTGCCTTAATTACGTTATGCTTTACCAGTAAAAGAATGCAACTCAACTTAACTGAATTCCCCCAAGCGTTACCCGAAAAATAATAGTCAATTTTGAATTCAGGAACAAGCGTTAACCATGAAAAATCACCTAAAAGGCTCATCAGTGAATAATATAACCGAGACTCAATACTCAGAGAAAGATAAGCGATTAATCATTTTAGATACAGAAACTACAGGTATTAATCCCAGAGAAGGACATCGAATTGTAGAAATTGGCTGTGTTGAAATGATAAATCGTCAATTAACTGGACGAACTTATCACACTTATGTAAAACCCCTCGATCAACGTGGCCAAGTATTTGAAATGGATCAAGAGGTTATTAATATTCATGGCTTAACTAATGAATTTCTGTCTGATAAGCCTATTTTTTCTCAAGTTGTGTACGAATTTATTGATTTTATTCGTGGCGCAGAGCTGGTTATTCATAATTCTAAGTTTGATGTTGGTTTTATGGATCATGAGTTCTCTTTGTTTAACTCTACGGGACGTAGTCAAGATAAAGTACCGATGACAAACGATATCTGTACTATTACTGATACCTTGAAAGTTTCAAAAGATGAACTGGGATCACCGAAGACTTTAGATTACTTAGCCCGGTTTTACCGTGTGGACAAGTTAGTAGACCGGACATATCATGGGGCATTAATTGATGCGCAATTACTGGCATATGTTTATATTGAAATGACGCGCAAGCAATCAAGTTTTAATTTGTTGGCTGGTGAGGGTGGTAACTTAGAGGCTAATGCTATTCGAAGAGTGCACTCTAATCGTAATAGATTAAAGGTTATTGCCGCTTCGGCCGATGAATTAGAAGCACATGTAGATCGAGTCGCGGTAATTGCTAAGAAAGGAGGACTTCCCCTTTGGAAATAAATAGGTATAAATGTTCGAACCTACAACCTGTTAAAGCATCAAAGCTTATTGCTTATTTATTGTTTTCTGTTGCTTCATTTAATGCAGGGGCATTCTTTAGCAGTAATATAGAAAGAAAAAATGAAGATAATAAGCTGAGCAAAACTAAAGTTGAATACTATCAGCAAGATAATATAACTAACCAAGTACCTTATTTTGATAACCGTTTTCGTCTGGATGCTGAACTAGAGGAAATAACGCTCATCTTTTATCGTAAGAGTGGTAGTACCCCGATTATTCTCATAAGACCAGACGGAAGTAAAATAAGAGTTAATCAAATTGATCATGACAAAGTTCAATGGTTTGATGACAGTACATTTGACATGATTAAAATAAAAAACCCCATGCCAGGACCTTGGCAAGCTGTAGGTGATATTTTACCAAATAGTCAGATATTAGTAGTTTCAGAGGTAAAAATTGTAGTAGAGCCACTACCCGAAATCGCTTTTTCAGGTGAAACACTAAAAGTAAAAGGTCGGCTTTTTAATGGTAATGAAGCGATAAACAGCCCTCATTTCAAAAAGGTTGTCAAACTAGATGTTAATTTCTACAGTACCAATAACTCACTTTATGAAAATTTTGGTGCTGATGCTATCAAGGTAACCTCTTTTCGTGATGATGGTCGTGGTTTAGATGAATATGCAAATGATAATACCTTTACTGGTGAATTTATTCTCAATTTTGCCTCAGGAGAGTGGCAGCCAGTTTATTTAGTGAAACTACCTATGGCAACTCGCGAGTTAAGACAACAAGCTATTATTTTAAAAAAAACACCAATAGATATTAGTGTTATAAAATCGGAAGACTTTGAAATTCCTCATCAATTACGGTTAACTATAGATCCTACTTTTGTCGACCCTAATAGTTTGGTCTTCCAAGGAAAGTTTACATTCCCAGACCGACAAATTGAACCTTTTTCTATTATGGAAGAAGAAGGTACAAGTAGAATGGCAACGATTACCAATACAGAACCAGGTTTATATCGTGTAAATATTAGTGCATTTGGTAAAACAATTAAAGGTCGCGAGTTTCGTCTAGTGGTACCAGAGTTTAGTTTTCATGGAGAAACAAGCCTTAATGAGCTTAAAACAGGCGAGAATGTGAATTCTGAGACGGTAACTACAGTAGTTGAAACTACCGATGAGTTACTTATCAAAGGAGAGCAAGATAGAATTGTCGCCTTACTAGCCCAAAAACTAGTTCAAGATGGCAAAGACCAAGAAACTTTTATCATTATCGTTATCGGTAATAGTGTTGTTATACTGATATCTGTTGTTGTATTCTTCTTGTGGCGATGGAAGAAAAAGCGGCAGTAATACTATTTATATTATTGTTTACCTAAAACGACTAAAATATGCTTGTAAATTCATCAGATTGCTACTCAATTACGCAGGCCGAAAACTTTATTAAAAAAGTGGTTGACTGCGCTTCATCATAACCGTATTATCTCGCCGCATTCAACGAGATGTTGTTGAAGCAGACAATATATGCGGAGTGGTAGTTCAGTTGGTTAGAATACCGGCCTGTCACGCCGGGGGTCGCGGGTTCGAGTCCCGTCCACTCCGCCAATTTTGTTAAACTCATCATAGTTGATGCGAAGTGATATTCGTTAAATTATCAAAGCAAAATGCAGTGGAGTGGTAGTTCAGTTGGTTAGAATACCGGCCTGTCACGCCGGGGGTCGCGGGTTCGAGTCCCGTCCACTCCGCCAATTTTGTTAAACTCATCACAGTTGATGCGAACTGATATTCGTTAAATTATCAAAGCAAAAAGTAGTGGAGTGGTAGTTCAGTTGGTTAGAATACCGGCCTGTCACGCCGGGGGTCGCGGGTTCGAGTCCCGTCCACTCCGCCAATTTTGTTAAACTCATCACAGTTGATGCGAACTGATATTCGTTAAAT
>JBKEHN010000015.1:0-34045 GCA_046710905.1 Colwellia sp. | reverse complement strand
TCCTACCCAAAAGTAAACTTAGGGAGGCAATAAGCTACAGTCTAAATCAGTTTGATAAATTCCAATACTACCTTGAAGATGGTAGGTTATCCATTGATAATAATAGAGCCGAGCGGGCAATAAAACCCTTTGTTATTGGGCGCAAGGCATAGCTTTTTTCAAATACCTGCAACGGTGCTCGTGCGAGTGCTTTTGTCTATAGTCTTGTTGGAACCGCTAAGGCCAATGGCTTAGTGGTACATGATTATATCTCAAAATACTTGCAGCATATTGCCGAGCAACCAACTAATCTTGAGCCGCTACTACCATGGAATGTTGAGCGAAGCTAGGTGTCGTTGCCTGTAAGCTTACGTTTGTTTATCCTTATTATTATTACTGCTGTATGTTTCCATAACTTCCTACATTTACCTACTGTATTTGGCATGATGTCAGGTTTAGCTTATTTGAAATTCTTTGGTTACTACATTCGTCGTTCTGACCATGGTAAAATTGATCATTCAGATTCACCAACCAGCTATAAAACTCCAGACGATTTTGATAAAATAGCTAAAGTAGAGTGGGACACTTTATTCTTCTTCTATGCTGTTATCCTTGCTGTTGATGGTCTAGGCTTCATTGGTTACCTGGGTATGGCATCAGAATTTATGTATGGTGAGCTAGGCGCAACAAATGCTAATATTTTAGTTGGTATTTTATCTGCAATAGTTGATAACATCCCGGTCATGTTTGCGGTATTAACGATGAACCCTGATATGAACCATACACAATGGCTATTAGTAACATTAACAGCTGGTGTTGGCGGTAACTTATTATCGGTAGGCTCTGCTGCAGGTGTTGACTTGATCGGTCAAGCAAGAGGTTATTATACTTTCTTCAGTCATCTAAAACGGACTCTAGTAATTTCGCTAGGTTACGCAGCAAGTATTTATGTACACTTACTGATAAATTAATAGTCCGTAGCAAAGGCTTACATATATTATGTAAGCCTAAAGTGAAGAAATACTTAATCTGTAATTTCTTCATGTTATTGTTAAAAAGCTTCTAGTTTATTAGAGGCTTTTTTATTGAAATTTTTTAAGGATTTTTTGTGAACTACTTAAGTAATATAACTACCAGCCAAAGACCATGGTTACTACTAGCAACTTCCGCACTAGGTCTTGAGCTATCAGCTTTATTCTTCCAATATGTGCTAGATCTAGCACCTTGTATCATGTGCGTGTATCAACGACTTGCTATTTTAGCTATTTTTTTCGCTGGTGCTATTGGTACTGTGGGATATAATAAGACTATTGCTCGAAGTCTGGCTTATACTTTGTGGGGTACGGGCGCAATTTGGGGGCTTATTATTGCCTTAGAGCATGTAGAGATACAGGCTAGTAGCGGTTCACTGTTCTTTAGTTGTGAATTTATACCAAATTTTCCAACATGGGCACCTTTACATGAATGGATCCCCTTTTTGTTTGAAGCTAGTGGAGATTGTGGTGAGATAAGCTGGCAGTTTTTAGATTACAGCATGCCACAGTGGATGATTATTATTTATGCACTATACACAGTAGTATTCGTGCTTATGCTATTGAATCGCCTAGCTTGTGCTAAAAAGCTATAACACCAAGGAGTCATAAATTAAGAAGAGAATAGGCTGTTATACCATTCTCTTCTTCTCTTACTAAATATATTCCTATGCCACTAGCTCTTTCTCAGCGAACGCTAAAATAGAAAAACTAGTGCTACTATCTATCCTTATCCACTGACCATGTTTCATAAATAGTAGCGGTAGTTGCCAAAAAATGAAGTAAACTCGAGGTAAATAAGGCGTGAGGGCTAGCGGTAAAGGCGACGCCTACTCATAAAAGCAATAATCAATCACTTTCGACTACTTTGTCCGGTAGTACCTCAACGAAAAAATACAGCATTAAACAGGCAACTAAGATTTGATACAACCTAGTATGAGACCTGGAATAATAAGAAAAATATTTTTTTAGGCAAAAAACATCTAATCAATATCATTCAGTGGCCAGATGACAATGTGATTTTCAAAATTCTCAATACTAACCGCATTATCTTTGACTATTTTTCCTCTTACCGACATGCCAGCTTTATGCATAGCTGACTTCTTGCCATTATGAAGTAAAGGATGCCATGACGGCATACCTCGGCCTTCTTGAAGGCGACGATAGGTACAACTTGGTGGCATAAAAAATACTGCGTCAATATTTTCTTGTGTTAAACGAACACAATCAGGTACTAATGTGGTGCGTTGCTCATATTTAGAACATTGACAAGATTTTTCATTAAGTAAGTGACAAGCAATATTAGAATAAAAAATATGCTCACCTTCATTGATATGATCGGTCGGTAAAAGCTCCGAAGCTTCATCGGTATCTTCATCATCAATAAACTTGTTAAGGCAGCATTTAGCACAACCATCGCACAATGACTCCCATTCAGGTCGAGTCATATCGGCTAGCGTTTTAGTTTGCCAAAAAGGCTGTTTTTCTGTATTTTTATCGATCATTTACTACTACTTACTTTACGAATTAATTGTCGACGAACTTACTAAGGGTTTATTGCTTCACTTATTAATAGCTTTACTCATAAATATACTTATAAATCAATGGATAGGTGGAAATTTAATACGATCAGATAAATGGCCAACTGAGCTAACAAAATAATAAGATAAATTCCAATGCATTAAACTCTTATAGTTATCATAAGCAAGATAGACACGGCCATTTTTATCATCGGGGAAAACTAGCGCGGCTTTAATATCAACATTGGGTAAATTAGTACCATCACTACGCCTCACACCTAGCGCTTGCCATTGAGAGAGGGTTCTTTCTGTTTTAGACCACGCTTTTAGCCAATTTTTTCGACTACCAGTATTTTTTGGAATAGCTAAGCTATAGTCAAAGTCTTTTGGCAACTTAACTTGGCGACCCCAAGTAATTTGATCACTCCAACCCTCTTTTTGTAAATAATTTGCCATGGATGAAAAAATATCGGCTTGGTTTTGCCAAATATCCTTTTTACCATCACCATCGCCATCAACTGCATAACCTAAAAAAGATGTTGGCATAAATTGATTTTGGCCCATAGCCCCAGCCCATGATCCCTTCATATTTTTACTACTAATATGACCTTCATCTAATATAGTTAGTGCTGCCATTAATTGTTTTTTAAAGAATATTTCACGCCGCCCTTCATAGGCCAATGTTGATAAAGCAGAGATTACATTATAGCCACCAGTAAACTTACCAAAATTACTTTCAAGCCCCCACAAAGCGATAATAAAACGTGGTTGAACTTGATATTTTTCACCTACCTGATTTAACAGTACTTGGTGTTCTTTATACAAGGCTCTCGCTTTATCTACTTTCCATTTAGGGACACGCTTAGGTAGATAAGTATCTAGCGTTTCAATATTTTCAGGCTGACTTCTATCAGCTTTAACGGCACGTTTGTGAAAGGTTACTTGAGAAAAACTATCATTAACTAGATCTTCGCTAAAACCTTTTTCTATTGCTGCAGCTTTTAGTGTCACTACATATTTAGCAAAACCTTCTTCAGTAAGCTCTACTTCTGCAGCGGTTAATTGATTGATCACACTAACCGTAATAAGGGCTGATAAAGCGACAACTTTGATTAGAAACTTCATTTAAAATCTCCTTGCCCTTTTTCAGCGATCATCGCTTTTTTATGTTCTTTTAATAAATCTGCAGATGGTGGTGGTAACTGTAAATAAAAACCTTGTTCAACTAGACTTGCTTTTACTTTTTCTAAGTCAGCCATTGCTAACTTATCTTTAGTGGCTAAATTAATTAAAGTAACTAAATTTGGCGTACCAAACATCTTCATCAATTCAACAGGAACATCGGAGAATTCATCACGTTTATTAACAAAAAGATAAGTTTGGGCTTTTTTTGAGCTTTTATAAATGGCACATAGCATAATGGAGACCTATAGGAAAGTGAGATAATAGTCTAAGACCAATCGGATTAATTAATCCGCTTGGTCTAATCATTCAATATATCATGAGCCAAGGGTGAACCCCATAGTAACTCAATGAAAATGTATTAACGAAAGTGTAAATTAAGCAGGTGATTGACATAGAAAACGAAGGTATTTCAACTGTTATTTATAACCATTTTGAGCAAAATCTAATAAAGGTTGACCAAATAAGGGCTCACGCCAACTTGATAATAACTCCACTTTACTGGTACTTTTACCCGCATCATTTAAGTCTAAATACCATGTTAAAAATTGATTAATCTGCTTTTTTGAAGCAATATTTTCTATAGCCAAGCCGTTATTCTCACCGGCAGATACTAAAAAAGCTTTTACTTGTTTAAATATTTGCTTATAACCTGGATAGTCATCTAAGCGATCAATTTTATCTGGATAACTATTTACGTCAGCTTGCTCTGCTTGGCATAATACTGCCAGCATAGCTTTTCCTTTGTGGCGAATATCAATTACTTCGGCTCCTTCAAGTGATGCCATGGCAATAATACTATCTGGGTTACCTTGTGCTAATGCCATTAAAGTATGATCTTTTGCAACAAAACCAATAGGTAAGTCACGCTTTTTTGCTTGCTGAAAACGCCAACTTGCCAGGTATTTTAATGTATTTAACTGTTTAGGATTTAAACGCCAACTCATCTTAATATTAAGATACATTTCGTTTTCATCTAGCGGCGTAAACTTTTTATCAATCATGCTCTGTGTTTCTAGCTTTGCATAAGCTAAAAATCCAGTCTCAGTTATTTCAGTTAATAATCTGGGATACAGAGAAAATAAATGGTCAACATCAGCACTGGCATAAACTAACTGTTTTTCAGTTAATGGTCTTCTAGTCCAATCGGTACGTGATTCTGACTTATCTAGTTCAATACCAGTATAATGATTTACCATGGCTGCATAGCCGAGTGATAATCCATGACCTAAGAATGACATAATTATCTGACTATCAATTAAATTGACCGGTTTACAATTTCCTGCCGTCAAGAAAACTTCTAAATCTTCAGAACAAGCATGCAACACTTTAGTGATATTTTCATTAGTGAGTAACGCCCAAAATGGCGTTAAATCCTCAATAGCAATAGGATCAATAAGTGCTAATTGCTCTCCATCGCATACCTGAAGTAATCCTAACTTAGCATACAGAGTTCGTGTTCGAACAAACTCGGTATCAATAGCTAACACTTTAGCATTAGCTAGTTGTTCACATAACTTGTTTAAGCTGTTCTGATCTTCAATTAATTGATAGTGCATAATTTTTAATTCTACTACGGCTACTTATGGCGACGACGGTTACTTTGCTGATTACGTTGCTGATGTTTTTTGACTGAGCGACGAATTCGACGACTCTTGGCATTATCCATTGCTTTTTCATCAACTTTCACCTTACTTTCTATTTCAGGTGTCAACGCTACTAATTTACGATAATAATTTACTTCTTTTAATGCCAGTTCTCTCCAACCACCCATAGGTAATTGACGTTGCATTTCCATATCACCATAACGTACTCGGATAAGACGACTGACTTGCACATCTTGGCTTTCCCATAAACGACGAACTTCTCGGTTACGTCCTTCAGATAATACAACATGGAACCAATGATTTCGCCCTTCACCACCACGGTAAGTTATCTTTTGAAAACGTGCCATACCATCTTCTAATTTAACACCAGTACGTAACGTTTGTAACATAGCTTCGTTTATTTCACCAAAGACGCGTACTGCGTATTCACGCTCAACCTTTTGTGATGGATGCATTAATCGGTTGGCTAATTCGCCATCCGTAGTAAATAACAACATACCCGAGGTATTTATATCTAAACGACCAACGGCAACCCAACGACCTGCTTCAAGAGGTGGGAGACGATCAAAAACGGTAGATCTTCCTTCAGGATCTTTACGTGTACACATTTCACCTTCAGGCTTGTTATAGATAAGTACGCGACAAATATCTTCATCTTGCGCAGTTAGTTTAACGTGATGACCATCAAGACGAACTTGTTCAGTACCGTTAATTCTATCACCTAAAAAAGCGACTTTACCATCAATGCTAACACGACCTTCACTGATCATTGTCTCCATTTCACGGCGAGAACCTTTACCAGCACGAGCTAATACTTTTTGTACTTTCTCTGAATCTTTATGCGTTGCGGTTTTAAAGTCGACTTTCTCTACTTTTTCAGGCTCTTTTTTATGCTGCCCTTTTTTTCCAACAACTTTTTTGGCAACATCTTTTTTAGTCAAACCTTTCTTGACACTACCTTTTTTCTCAGTACCACGCGTGCCATATTTTTTATCAATGGCTTCGTCTTTTCTTGTTTGTTTTTTCTTGTCTACCGTCATTATCTTTTACTCTGTTACGTCAGTAGCAGCTCCCTTGTAGCTAACTTCTGGCTCATTGTTCAGGTTCAATGACCTAATAAAAACTGTAATTATTTATTTGCAATTTAATTCAGGTTACTGAAATGGAGATGGGTCTCCTTCTCCTAGGCGTATTATCTCAATACTGTCATTAGAAAAATCAATCACAGTGGTAGGGTGTTGCCCTAAATATCCACCATTGACGATGAGGTCAACTTGATGTTCTAGTAAATCTCGAATTTGTTCAGGATCATATTCAGCCGTATCTTGGCCAGGCATAATCAAACTGGTAGACATTATAGGCTCTGCAAGTTCAGTCAACAAGGCTTGCGCTATAGTATTATTAGGTACTCTTATGCCTATTGTTTTCTTTTTAGGATTTAATAAACGTTTAGGCACTTCTTTACTACCTTTAAAAATAAAAGTATAAGGCCCAGGAGTATTATTTTTTAGTAATCGGTAAGCGGTGTTATCGATTCTAGAGTATTCTGATATTTGCGATAAATCTTGGCACACTAAGGTAAAGTTATGATTTTTATCTATATCTCTGATTTGACAAATACGTTCTAGTGCTTTTTTATCACCTAAATGACAACCTAATGCATAGCCTGAATCTGTCGGATAAACAATCACACCGCCTTGTTTAATAATGTCTGCCGCTTGTTTCATGAGGCGACCCTGGGGATTATCTGGGTGTACATAAAAAAACTGACTCATGAGACTTTCCTTTGCTTTAAAGAAGTATTTATTATTAACTACTTAGTATATATATTCAGTTCCAATAATAGCTTTTAGTTTTATTACCATTGTGCCCAAATAGGTTTAGCACCAACAGGCATAGTTAGGTTTCGCCCTATATCACTCCATCGATTAGGATAATGAAAATCAGATCCCATGGAAGCATGCAAATCATATTCTTGGCAATAAGCCAACATTTTCTGTCTTTGTTCTGGACTCATTTGCGGTAATACCACTTCTAAACCATCGCCAGCGACTTCACTAAAGTGCACAATCAAACGTCGTAACCACTTAGCAGAAAGATCATATCTGATAGGATGAGCCATCACCGCACTGCCCCCAGCGTGATGTACAGCATCAATAGCCTCTTTAATACTACACCAGTTAGGTTTTACATAAGCGCGTTGGCCTTTTGAGCCTTTCTTACCAATATATTTATCAAAGGCTTGTTGCATAGTATTTACATGCCCTTGTTGATGGAGCACTTTAGCAAAATGAGCACGTGTAATTGAACCTTCACCAGCCATTTCTTTAGCATCGGCATAAATAGATGGAAAACCGCACTTAGCTAGTTTCTCGCCCATTGAAATAGCCCGTTCTTCTCTTGCTTGTTGTTGCAATGCTATCAATGCTATTAATTCAGGATTATTTTTATTAATATTTAACCCCACAATATGAATTTCAAATCCCTGCCATACGGTAGATATTTCAATACCATCAATCAATTTTAGTGGAATTTTTTTCTCGTCTATATGCTTTTGCGCTATATCAAGACCAGCGACAGTGTCATGGTCTGTAATTGCTAAAACATCAATTTGGAAGTTAGCAGCCCTATCTATCAAGCTTTGCGGCGATAAGCCGCCATCAGAGCAATTAGTATGGCTGTGTAGGTCAATACGTTTATGGGCAAAACCTTCCATTTTTACTATCTGATGTGGGAAATCAGTGGTTGACAGCAACGCCATAATAAGGTCTTCTATAGGGGTAAAACTCAATGTTATGATAAGTTTACTGATAACGAGTAAACAATGATACTTTTTCCTTTATTTTCCTTATTTTTGGAAAATAAAAAATAATAAAAAAGTGACTAAGACTGAGTGACTAAGACTGAGTGACTAAGACCTAATAAATAATCGAAAATAAAGGCTAGTTAAAAATGAACACAGCAATAATAAGCATAACATTAACTTGGTGGTGGCATAACTCGACATAATTGGGTTGTGATAATTGCGTGTATCTTAAATAAGATTAAACAAATTTCAAAAAAACCCGCCCTTATCAGCGGGTTTTTCTCGTTAAAGTGTTCGAGATATACTGTCGAAATGAAGTTATATCAGGTGTATTAATAAAGGATTTAAAATGAATAGAACAAAAACATGGTTTATTTGGTGGCTATTGCCTATTTACGCAGGCTGACAATTTTTCTTTAAATAAACACTATAGAAGTAATTAACATGACAAAAAATTTATCTAGTAAAATAGGTGCTGTATCTCTTATCGGAGTCAACACCATAGAAGATAGTAGCCACTATCAAAATGATCCATTAAGCGTTTACCAATTATTGTGTTACCAACAACAGCATAATATCTTGTTAGAATCTGCCGAGATTGATAAGAAGCATTTATTAAAAAGCCTCTTGTTAACTGATGCCGCAGTCAAAATTGTTTGTAATGGTCATTCTGTCACTTTTACTGCACTCACTTTAAATGGTGAAAGCGCTCTTGATTTTGCCATAGCTCAATTAGAACACTACGCTAACATAACACTTGCTGATGATGGAAAATCCTTTCAAGCAATATTTAGCGAGGTCACTAAAGATCTTGATGAGAAGGCACGTTTAAGTGCAACAAATCCATTACATAGTTTGCGATTATTCAATCAACTCACCGATGACAAAAGTCACCCTTTTTCTGTGTTTTTAGGCGGCGTTTTTGCCTTTGACCTTATGGCTATTGCAGAGCAATTACCTACAGTTGTTGACGGTGATAATACCTGTCCTGATTTTGTTTATTACTTAGCTGAAACGTTAGTTATTATTGACCATGAATTACAAAGCACTGAAATCATTGGTAATGTATTTAATTACAATAACGCTGAAAAATCTAAACAAAGCCAATTAGCTATATCGAATCGTGTTGCCCATATTAAAGAGACTCTAGCCCGTTATATTGATGCTAAGCAAGTATCAAAATTAAGTCCTTCATTTGCTGATATTGCTGACAAAAATGCATTTAATGAACAATTGCAAGTTGATATTAGTGACAAACGTTATTGTGAGATTGTTGAGCAATTAAAAGAAAATATTCGAGCGGGTGATATTTTTCAAGTAGTTCCCTCACGTACATTTACCTTACCTTGTTTTGATTCCATTGCCGCTTATAAAGCGCTCAAGCTCAGTAATCCAAGTCCTTACATGTTTTACCTAAAAGATAGCGACTTTTGTATTTTTGGTGCATCTCCCGAATCCGCATTAAAATACCAAGCCAGTAATCGTCATGTCGAGATTTATCCTATTGCCGGAACGCGTCCTCGCGGTTTTGATAAGCAGGGTAATATTTCGTTAGACCTAGACAGCCGCATTGAACTAGAGCTAAGACAAGATAAAAAGGAATCAGCTGAGCATATTATGTTGGTAGATTTAGCGAGAAATGACATTGCTAGAGTTTCCCAGCCCGGCACTCGTTATGTTGCCGAGTTACTTAAAGTAGATCGCTACTCTCATGTAATGCACTTAGTTTCCCGAGTATGCGGGACGTTACAAACAGATCTAGATGCGTTGCACGCCTATCAGGCTTGTATGAATATGGGCACACTTTCTGGCGCACCTAAAGTCAAAGCAACGTCACTTATTAGGGAAGTCGAAGGTAAAAGACGTGGTAGTTATGGTGGCGCTGTTGGTTACTTAACAGGCACAGGTGAAATGGATACTTGTATTGTTATACGCTCGGCCTTTGTTAAAGATAATATTGCTCAAGTTCAAGCGGGCGCTGGTGTTGTTTATGACTCTGACCCAATAAGCGAAGCCAATGAAACAAGGCAAAAAGCGCAAGCGGTTCTTAACGCAATTAGTAAAGCTAATACTATTTTTACTGCCAATACGTCGGCAAAGGAGTAGCACATGACTAAATTATTTATGCTCGATAACCTCGATTCTTTTACCTATAACTTAGTTGATGAATTTCAATGTTTAGGTTTTGAGCCAAGTGTTTATCGAAATACACTCAGTGCAGATTTCATTTTTGAAAGAATGCTTGAGCATACTCAACAAACCTCTGAGCCAGTATTATTGGTTTTATCACCAGGTCCAGGTGCACCAAGCAAAGCGGGTTGTTTAATGGCACTTATTGAAAAGTGTGCTGGACGTATTCCCATGCTGGGTATTTGTTTAGGACACCAAGCGTTAATTGAGCACTATGGTGGCCGGGTAGACAGAGCGGAAGAAATTGTCCACGGTAAATCTTCAAATATTACCCACAGCGGTAGCGGAGCTTTTGATGGTATTCAAAATCCTTTACCCGTTGCGCGTTACCATTCGCTGATTGGCAAAGATATACCGCCTGCATTAGACGTTATCGCCGAATATAACGACATGTGCATGGCTATTAGTAATGACAAAGATGTAATTTTAGCATTTCAATTTCATCCTGAATCCATATTAACGACTTTTGGTACCACCTTATTAGCACAAAGTATTAAGCACTTACTTACTTTAGCGCCATCGCTAAATAGTAAATTAAAGACTAAGGTTACTGGAGAATAAAATGAATAGTCCACAAAGTATTAATTCAGACGTTGCAACTATCAATACTATTTTGCCTATATTAGTCGATGGCCTGAATTTAGACCAAACACAAAGTCATGATTTTTTTCAGCAAGTGCTGCAAGGTAATGTAAGTCCTGCGTTGATGGCAAGTGTCTTAACAGCACTGAAAATTAAAGGTGAAACACCAGAAGAAATTGCTGGTGCCGCGATAGCAATCCGCACTGCAGCGAGTTCTTTTCCTCAACGAACTAGTGAAGACGATATCATAGCTGATTGTGTAGGTACTGGCGGTGACGGTGCAAATACTATTAACATTTCTACCACAGCGGCAATTTTAGCTGCAGCTTGTGGTTTGAAAATAGCAAAGCATGGTAATCGCAGTGTTTCCAGTATGTCTGGCTCTGCTGATTTACTCGAAGCGTTTGGCGTTAATTTATCCATGTCACCTGAAACCGCGAATCATTGCTTGGCACAAACAAATTTATGTTTTTTATATGCACCAGCTTATCACTCTGGCTTTAAGCATGCAGCCCCGGTACGAAAAGCCATGGGGATTCGTACCTTATTTAATATTCTAGGGCCGTTAGTTAATCCCGCTAAACCTAATATAATGCTGCTTGGGGTATATACGCCTGAGTTATTAATGCCTATGGCCCAAGCTTTGCAACTTACTGGTGTCCAACGCGCTTTTGTGGTACATGGTAGTGGCTTAGATGAAATTGCTTTGCATGGAAATACGCAAATAATTGAAATTAATCAGGGTGCATTAATTGAACGAACAATTAAGCCACAAGACTTTGGCTTGAAAAATTACTCTATTGACGAAATTAAGGGTGGTACACCAATAGAAAACGCCAATATCATTAAAGATATATTATCTGGTCAAGGAAAAAGTGCACACAATGCAGCCGTAATAATTAACTGTGCTGCACTACTATATTTACACAATAAAGCTGACTCATATACCAAAGCGGCACAACTTGCCGCCGATGTACTTGCCTCAGGTAAAGCTTTAGACACTTTATCGGCATTGATTAAACTTTCGAATCAAGAGGTATCATTGACTACAAATAACAACGATACCGCAATCAACACTCACACTCAAATAAAGGCTGAAAAGTAACATGAATATAAGTACCAAAACTTCAGCAGAAAAAAATATTTTAGAAAAAATAGTTGATGATAAGCGTATTGAAATTGCAGCTTTAAAAATAAGTAAGCCATTAGCTAGTTTTATTGATGAGCTTGTGCCAACAACTAAAGATATGTATGCCGCTTTAACAAGAACTAAAGATAAACCTTATGCGGGTTTTATTCTTGAGTGTAAAAAAGCGTCTCCATCTAAAGGCTTAATTCGTCCTGATTTTGATGTAAAAGCCATTTGCCAAATTTATGATAAATACGCTGATGCTATCTCAGTATTAACCGATGAAAAGTATTTCCAAGGTAACTTCGATTACTTAAAAATAGTAACACAATCAGTAAAGTGTCCTGTGCTCAATAAAGATTTCTTTATTGA
The DNA here is from genome assembly GCA_046710905.1 of Colwellia sp. Classification (GTDB taxonomy): domain Bacteria; phylum Pseudomonadota; class Gammaproteobacteria; order Enterobacterales; family Alteromonadaceae; genus Colwellia. Next base: position 21,647 of record JBKEHN010000015.1, on the reverse strand, counting down.
CAGTTATCAAGTGTACTTAGCCAGGTATTATGGTGCTGATGCAGTTTTACTCATGCTCAGTATCTTATCAGATGAAGAGTATATTGAGTTGTCAGCCATCGCCGTGCAATATAATTTAGCTATATTAACAGAAATATCTAACGAAGAAGAACGTGATAGAGCGATAAAACTCAATGCTAAAATGATCGGTATCAATAATAGAGATTTACGTGATCTAAGTACCGATATATCACGTACATTCGATTATGCTCCAACTTTGCCTAGTGATAGAATTATTATTTCTGAGTCGGGCATTTATAGTAACTCTCAAGTGAGAGAGTTAGCACCTGCGGTTGATGGGTTTTTGGTAGGCAGTTCATTAATGGACCCAAAAAATAATGTTTATCAAGATATTGATCTAGCGTGTAGAAAATTAATTTATGGCAACAATAAAGTCTGTGGTTTAACCGATACAAAATATGCAAGTTCAGCCGCTGATGCAGGTGCACGTTATGGTGGGCTTATCTTTGCAGAAAAGTCACCTCGTTATGTGACTAAGTTACAAGCGAAAGCTATTATCAAAACAGAGCCAAAATTAGAGTATGTAGGTGTTTTTGTTAATCAAGATCGAGATAAAATCATAGACGTAGTGAAAGCGCTTAAATTAACTGCAGTGCAACTACATGGTAGTGAAGATGCACAATACATTGAGGCTTTAACTGCTGAACTTGCCAGTAATGACTGTGATTTTTGTGACGTGTGGCAAGCTAGCCCTGTAGGACAAAGCGTGCCTTTACTTAATCAAAATGTCTATCACCATTTACTTGACGGCCAAAGCCCTGGCAGTGGTAAAACGTTTAATTGGCAAGTGTTAGCCTTAAGTGAGCAAAACTTATCAAAAAGCTTTTTAGCGGGTGGTCTCAACAATGAAAATATTAGTCAGGCCCTAGATCAGTTAACCCAAGTAGATTTATTTGGCCTAGACCTTAACTCTGGTGTAGAAGATAGTCCAGGTATTAAATCAACTGAAAAACTAGCACAAGTATTTTCGAAAATTAGGAATTATTAAGATGTCAGATACAAATAAGAATACCCAAGAGAACCAACAAAAGATAGAGTCAACTAAAACTCGCTTACCTGCTTATTTCGGTGAATTTGGTGGTATGTACGTTGGTGAATTATTAGTCCCCGCACTAGAGCAATTAGAGCAAGCTTTTATCGAGTCTCAAACCGATGAGGCCTTTTTAACCGAATTCAATAATTTATTAACAAAGTATGCTGGTCGACCTACGCCATTAACGTGCTGTCGTAATATTGTAAAAAATCCACTTGCTAAAATTTATTTAAAGCGTGAGGATCTGTTACACGGCGGAGCGCATAAAACTAACCAGGTTTTAGGGCAAGCACTACTAGCCAAGCGTATGGGTAAAACTGAAATAATTGCTGAAACAGGTGCTGGACAGCACGGTGTTGCAACGGCTATTGCCTGTTCATTACTGGGGTTGAAATGTAAAGTTTACATGGGCGCATTAGATTGTGAGCGACAACAACCTAATGTTTTTCGTATGAAATTAATGGGCGCAGAAGTTATTCCGGTAACTGCTGGCTCTGGCACATTAAAAGATGCGGTTAATGAGGCACTAAGAGATTGGTCTGGCAATTATGAAAATGCGCACTATTTATTAGGTACTGCTGCGGGTCCTCACCCATTTCCTACTATCGTTCGTGAATTTCAAAAAATGATTGGTGAAGAAGCCAAAGCACAATTTTATGATGAAGAAGGTCGTTTACCTGACTATGTTATCGCCTGTGTTGGTGGTGGCTCAAATGCGATTGGTATGTTCCATGATTTTATTAAAGAAGATAGCGTAAAACTGATTGGCGTTGAAGCTGGTGGTAAAGGCATCGAGACTAATAAACATGGTGCAACACTGGTTGCTGGCACTAAAGGAATGTTGCATGGTAACTACACTTATATAATGCAAGATAGATCAGGACAAATTGAGGAATCTTACTCTGTATCTGCTGGGCTTGACTACCCTGCAGTTGGTCCACAACATGCCTTTTTAAAAGATACTGGCCGCGCACAATATGTTGCAATTAATGATGACGAAGCATTAGCGGCATTTCAAGCCTTAGCAATGAAAGAAGGTATTATTCCTGCACTTGAACCATCTCACGCACTTGCACAAGCTTTAAAAATGGCTGAATCCGCTACTGAAGAAACTATTTATTTAGTCAACCTTTCTGGACGTGGTGATAAAGATTTAGCCCATGTACACGCTATTCTTTCACCTGATGAAGCTTCATCTGCAAAAAAAGTTAAACATAGAGGAGAAGCATAATGTCACAGGCACCTACTGAACAAGTAAATAGTAACCATGCAGGCGCTCGTTATCAAACCTCGTTTGCTAAATTAAAAGAAAAAAATGAAAAAGCTTTCATTCCTTTTGTCATGATTGGCGATCCTAATGCTGAACAGTCTTTTGCTGTAATCAAAAGTTTAATTGATGCAGGGGCTGATGCCTTAGAATTAGGTATTCCCTTTTCAGACCCAAGTGCTGATGGCTTAACTATTCAAAATGCAGCACTACGCGCTTTAGGTGCTGGCGTTAACACCGATATCTGTATTGATATATTAAAACAAGTTCGTGCATACGCTCCGCAAATACCTATAGGCCTGTTACTTTATGGCAACTTAGTTTTTGCGCGTGGTATTGATACGTTTTATCGAGATATGAGTGAAGCGGGTGTTGATTCAGTCTTAATAGCTGATGTACCCATTAGAGAAAGTGAAGTTTTTAGTGAAGCGGCCTTGAAATACGGTGTTGCACCTATTTTTATTGCGCCTCCTAACGCAAGCGATGAAACCTTACGTGCAGTATCTTCATATTCTCGTGGTTATACCTATGTATTAAGTCGTGCGGGCGTGACTGGCGTAAACACAGTAGAAAGTGCAAAGGATACGGTGACTACCACAGCAAAAAAATTAATTGATAGTTTAACAAAATATAATGCTGCGCCACCTGTATTAGGCTTTGGTATTTCAACACCACAACAAGTTAAAAATGCTCTTAGCGCTGGAGCACTCGGTGCTATTAGTGGATCTGCTGTTGTTAAAATTATTGAAGATAACTTAGCTGACAATAGTAAAATGCTCTCTGATTTAAGCTATTTTGTTGGTGAGATGAAAGCAGCGACCAGATAGTGAACAGCTTATAAAGTTATATATTTTGACTATAAAATAATAATACAGATTAAAAGGAGTAATAATGTTGCTCCTTTTTTATTGTTTTTCTTTAAACTCTGAGCATGCGAACAGTCAAAAATACTATAACGAGTGTTAAAGCAATAAAGAGCAATGCTAATAAGTGATAACAGCTTCGTTGCACTTTAATCTTAACGCGCGAAAACATTCCTTTTGAGCCTTCATCAATATTTGGAATATTATGAAAAAGGGAAAGTAATATGTTAAATAGCAGTAACCATATAATGCCAACAAAACTTAACATAGCGTAAGAATTGTTCGTCTGTATTAGTGAAGGTGTTTGTAATAGCTGAGTTATAATAACTCCAATTAGCACTACTATCACTAGATAAGTCGATTTACGCAAAGGTTGTAGCTTTGACGAAAGCTTTGCTAATATTTCTAACATGTAACGCTCTAGCCTCAAGTTACTTTATAAATCATAAGAAATACAGTTGGTGTTAGACTATTTCTACTAACAATATTAATAGTATTTGTACTGTTATGTAAACCACTTTTGTTTAGTTATTTAAACTCTGTAATAGTCGAGTTTTATTATTAATAGTTATTCAGGAAGGGGGCCCTTATATTCTCTCATAACACTATCCATATAGCGGCCTATATAAAGTAGGTAATGCCGAATATAAACTCCTAGTTAGTTGCTATAGAGTGAACGTCTCGCTAAATACACATCCCCTAAGCTGAACTTTAACCTTAGACTTGCTCCAACTTAATAAAAGGAGCAACCTATGAGCCGTAAAACTTCCGATGAGTGGAAAAACCTTGTAGCGCAACAAGTCGCTAGTGGTCTATCTGTCCCTAAATTCTGTGGACAACATCAACTAAGCGTTAAATATTTTTATGCGCGTAAAGCCAAAGTTGTTGCTAAGCAAACCACCATTATCGCTCAGCATGTTGAACACCCCATAAGATTGAATCTACCCGTCGGCGAATTATCATTTCCTCGTAACACTTCTCCTGCTTTTATAGCTGAATTGCTTAATGGGTTAACGCATGAAAATGTTTAGTGACGTACCAGAAGTTTTTCTTTATCGAGATTTTGTTGATTTTAGAAAATCCATTAATGGTTTATCCTTGATTGTCGAACAACAAATGGCTTTATCACCATTAACTGGCAGTGTTTTTATTTTTTGTAATAAAGGCAAGGATAAATTGAAAGTGCTTTATTGGGATAAAACAGGTTTTGCCTTGTGGTACAAGCGTCTCGAAAAAGATAGATTCAAATGGCCGACTAAACTTACCACCGAGTCACTTCACTTGTCTGAGCAGCAATTATATTGGCTGTTTGATGGTTTTGATGTGCTTGGACACCAAGCGGTTTGTTACGAGTTTGTCGCCTTATAACTTAAGATCATAACCAGGATTTATTGTTCACCAAACAATCTGAATAAAGCCAACAGGTTAGCGTTATTTCTTGATAAAATAACCACATGAAAGATGACCTTAAAAACTTACCCACCGACACCAAAGCCTTACAAGAAATGGTGCTATCTCTCCAGTTACAGGTCAAGGACCTGGTAGCAGAAAAGCATCATCTCCTTGAGTAGTTTCGGTTAGCTCAACAACAACGATTTGGCGTGAGTAGTGAAGCACATCCTGCACAAGGTGATTTGTTTAATGAAGCAGAGGTTGAGTTAGATGTAGCTGAAGAGGAAGAGGAAGAAGAAGCCTGTTCGAAAAAAACTTCCTTCCGATTTATCACGCGAAACTGTTATTCATGATATTGACGATAAAAGCTGTACGTGTTGTGGTAATGAATTACATCAAATGGGTGATGAGCGTAGTGAAAAGCTTGAATTTATTCCAGCATAAGTCAAAGTGATTGAGCATGTGCGTTTAAAGTACAGCTGTCGAACTTGTGAGAAAAAAGAAACATCAACAAAAATTCAAATTGCGCCGGTACCACCTAGTCCCATTCCTAAAGGTATTGCTACAGCAACACTACTGAGTCAAATCATTACCAGTAAATACCAATATGCACTCCCGCTGTATCGCCAAGAAAGTATGTTCAAGCAATATGGAATTGAATTAAACCGTAAAACGATGGCGAACTGGATGATGAAACCGTGACGTTATTCGAACCGCTTTATGAGTTATTGCAAACGATATTATTACCACAAAATATCATACAAGCCGATGAAACCACACTCAAAGTCATTAAAGAAGAAAACCTAAAAAGTTACATGTGGCTATACTGCACGGGGAGCGACTCACCGAACACCAGCGTTATTCCCAATATCGTTCTTTATGACTATCAAGCAGGTAGAGCAGGGAAATATGCGGTCGATTATCTTCAAGGGTTTACGGGCTACCTGCAAGTAGATGGTTACGTAGGTTATGAAAAAACATTGGCAATCTTAGTAGGTTGCTGGGCGCACGTAGGTCGAAAATTCATGGAAGCAAAAACTGCGCAACCTAAAGGAAAATCAGGTAAAGCGAACATGGCGTTAAGTATGATACAAAAACTGTATCAGCTAGAGACAAGCCTAAAAGATAAATCAGCTAAAGAAAAATACCAACGTCGGTAAGAAGTAGCAAAGCCATTGCTAGATAAATTCAATCAATGGTTAGTTGAAGCCGATGTACCACCAAAAAGTGCACTGGGTAAGGCTATTGGTTATTGTCAGAATCAATGGCATAAACTCAGCCGATATATTGAAGGTGGCGATTTTAATATTGATAATAACCGAGCTGAACGAGCTATAAAGCCATTCGTGATCGGTCGAAAAAATTGGATGTTTTCAAATACGGCCAATGGTGCAAAAGCGAGCGCCATGTTGTATTCAATAATAGAAACGGTAAAAGCCAATGGTTTAACTCCCTTTGATTACATCGCTCATTGTCTTGAAAAGCTTAGCGGTGAGGTCGATGAAAATACGATAGAAGCTATGCTACCTTGGAATGTAAAACTGAGCTAGGTGTGTTTAGCGAGACGTTCACATAATATCTTGTCATCCATAGAGGTAAATCGTGTTTGATTTTCTTTACGGGAAGCGGCTCAAAAATATCATCGCGGTCGCGTGGTGTGTTTAGCTCGAATTTACCGTCTTCGGTTTTAACGTGCTTGGCACTAAAACCGTTACGGCTATTGGGGGTATCTACTTTTTCATGTTTCGAATAACTAAGGTGTTCGTCTAATTCTACATTTAATACCGCCTCAACGGTAACCTTGGTTAGTATGACTGTGAATTTATCTAAATCTTCGCCTGTTTTAATGCTTTTGCAGCTTCTTTTGCAAAAGCTTCAAGTTCTTTCTGGTTCATGTGTTTTACTTTTCTTTTGATACCACTAGGGTAACTGATGGAAAGTACTTACACAAAATATGGTACAGGCTCATAAAACTATTTAGACCCCCTAAATAAAAGATGCGACTCATTAAGTCGCATCTTTATATCTAGCTTATATGGTGCATCCGGCACACATATTTAATGCTCTCATTTCTTCCTTGAACAACTATCCCTAGTATATTCCTTATGAGTCCACTCATGTCCATTGCGGGTAACTATTCGGCTACCCCTTTAATCATCCATAATTAGTGTCTTCCTGACTATACTTTCCTTAAAGTGCATAATTCAACCAGTCCGTGTTATATCCCTAAATTAACCTTCCTTTTGTTAACATTCCTTGACAATGGTCTTCCATAACTACTGTCTTTCTGACCTTGGTTATCCTTACCAAGTCACATCCTTGTTCAGTCTCTCTGTAGAGGCATCCTACCACTAGACTTCATCCTTAAAGCCTCCCTGTTAACCCTATCTTAACTAACACTAAGTATTACTTAAAATTAAGGCAGCCTACTTTAGGTTTTCCTTTTTTATCTGACACAAGTATCCTTACTTACATCTTCCCTGAAGTACATCCATGCATTCCATTCATTCAACTCAATCCCTAAGTTATGTTACCTTCCTAGGTAGTCCTTAAGTCACTAGATTCCATTTAGTAACTTCCATCTTCCTTAATTGCATTACATGTAATACTAAAGCCCCCTGCTTATTGTCTTCCTGACATCATAAATAATACACTTAAATAGAGGTTAACTAAGTTTGTTAACAAGAAAGTTCAAAGTAAAACATATATGTAACAATTGATATTTTATATTATATTCAATTAATCAATAGGATATAGATTTACTTTTTAATATCATTACAATAATTGCCCATATATCTTACAGTAATGTAAGACATGTCTTACATAAAAAATAGCGTTTTGTCGGTGCTGTTTTTTATTAGGAAATTAAATTAAGACGGAAGGGATAAAATACAAGCTAACAGCGAGTAATAAATATTTATTATTCTTTATCTCGATAGTGAACCATCACCGCACCACAGACATTTCCTACTGTGACTTCTTTTACCGTGTGGTAATCAACATGTTTGAAGAACTCTTTAAATTTTCCTGAGGTAGCATATACAGCAACCCCTTCACTATCGGGGTGTTCAACAAGAACTGTATTAACAGCTGCCATTAAGTAGTGGCCAAAACCATGCTGTTGATGCAGTGGGTGAACCGCAATAAATGACAGAAAATGAAAGATTTTCAAGGGCACTGCTGTCAATACAGTTTGTTCTTTTTGCATCATTTGCTTGGTACTGAAGTAACCCGCATTTAACAGCATTTTTAAACGCCAATGCCAAAAACGACCACTTGCCAGTGTATCGTCCGGGCTGTTGATACAAGCGACACCAACCATAGCTTCACCTAAATACAAACCAATCATAGGCTGCTTAGCTTGCCAAAAAGCATTAAGTTCTTCTCTGATAGCTCCACGAAGACGTTGCTCATAATCTTCTTTGTCGCTATTAAAAATATCTAAAAAGACAGGATCATCATGATAAGCTTGATATAAAAGTGACGCAGCTAACTTTAATTCATGAGCACTTAAATAAGTAGCTCGAATATTAACGTCTTGATTTATTTTATTATCAATACTACTTTCTACCGATACTGTATCACTCATTATTATCTCCTACTCTGACGGCGGGTTATTTTTTAATCTACCGACCACCATAACAGTATAATTTCAAAGAGGTCAAATAGAATAAATTTTATAAAGAATATGCTAATTAAAATCGAGATAAAAAAATACCAGGCTATGCGAGATATTTTATAATAAATTAGAATAGATTATTAATTCGCTTTAACTTTGTCAGTTTTTGAATAGTCACCGCCATTACCAGTTTCAACTAACTTAGCATTGATAAACTGTAGAAAAGTGCATTCATCTTTTGTCGTTAAACCGTCTTTATGTTTACGTTGAGTGCGATAATATAAAACACGTACCGTGTTATCGCCATCAGTATAAGTTTCTGAAAAGTCAGAAACCCCAAGTTTTTCTTGCATATCCATAAAGGAAGCTACTAATTGTACTTTAGCAATCTTCTTACGATTCTTATAAGTTCGTTCTTCACTATCACCAACAAAACTATGCTCAATGCCATCATCATTTATTTAAACAACACAGCCAGATAATGTCATAGCGAGTGGTGCAGAGATCAGTAAAGTAATTATTAATTTTTCATGTCTAATATTTCCTAGAGGTACAATGTTATAGTTATAATAATTCTTTCTTCACAATAGAAAAAAACAAGCTACCAAGTTAAATTACTGAATTATAATAACTTTAAAAACTACTTGATGAAACTCAAGACATCTTTAGCTATATTGGCTAAAATATAGTTAAATTAATTATATTAAAATCAGTAAGCAAAATGACAATTATCGATGAAATTTTAATCTGCGCAAATCAATTAGCCAACGCTGGAACAAAACCAACAGTAGCCTTAGTAAAAGCAAAACTAAGTCAACGTCCACCATTAGCTACGTTAATCACAGCTTTAAAAAGTTGGCAACATCAACCTGACTTCATTGCGCCTATTAATAACCCAGCAGATCAAGAGCTGAATCAAGATTCATCTGCACAAAACAACTCTGAGTTGCTTAAGTCTCTACTTAAAGAAGATGGCGTAATTAAAAAAATGATTCAACAATCTGTGGTTCAACAGTTAGCAGAGATGAGAAATGAGCTCGCTGAAATGAAGTTACTCATTAATAATTTAACTGAGCAACTCAGTAAGAAATAACATCTACTTTATTCTATTACTTTTCAATCAGTAAACTCTTTGGCGTTAACTGACTTATAAAATCAACTAATGAGTCACTAAGTTTTTTATGTGGCTTACAACCAACGCGCTCAACCCAGACTTCACCACTATTATTATCTACAGAGATAATAATATCTTCTTCATCGGTGACAGCAAAAAAAATAGTTTCAGCTTGCTTTAACTTTTGCTTCATTAAGATATGACCGATTAAATTTTCTTGTAATCGGTCAAAATCTTCTTTATTCCAAGCAAAAAGCAGCGATAGTTCACCCTCCTCACACATCGCTTCAATATCGCCACTAAAAATAGTAGTAAAATAGGTTTTAATATCCGGATGCAATTCAAGATTTAATGCTGACTCTACATTACTAAAAGAGAGCGCCTCTTCCTTGTTATCAGTCAATTGATCGCTGTCCATTGCAACCGGCTGCCAGTAATGTTGACTGACATCATGTGGACCTAAATCACAAGGGGATAACCACTTTTCATCATGTTCTACTGTAGGCAAGTACCCTAATTGTTTAATGTGTTGTTCACTATAGTTTTTACTAAAATTTAAAAGAGTTTGCGCTAAAGTTATATTTGTAGATGTCATATAAAGAAAAGATCCTTTAAAATAGCGAGATACTAGCTCACTACTGAAAAAATTTATGGCCAATTATCAAAATGCGACTGAACTAAGCAAGTTAACACTGGGTAAAAGTACACAATATTGCAGCGAATATACCGCAGATTTGCTACAAGGAGTACCTAGAAGTTTAAATAGGGATGACTTAGCACTAAATCAAAGCAATTTACCGTTTTTTGGTGAAGATGTTTGGTATGGTTATGAATTATCATGGCTTAATGAGAAAGGTAAGCCGGTAGTTGCAGTAGCTGAGTTTCGCTTTGCTTGTACCAGTAAAAATATTGTTGAATCAAAGTCGTTCAAGCTATATTTAAATAGCTTTAATCAAACACGTTTTGCTAGTATTAAAGATGTTGAAAAAATATTAACTAAAGACTTATCTAAAATTGCGGGCTCTGAAGCAAATATCAGTTTATTTGGTGTTGATCACTGTCCGGCTTTAGATATTGCAAAAAATTCAGATAACTGTTTTTGTATCGATAGTGAAGATATCAGCATTGATAATTATCAGTATGACGCAAAATTGCTAGCTGAGGCACAAAATAAAGGTCATGATTCTCAAGTTGAAGAGTATTTAGTAAGTCACTTATTAAAGTCTAACTGTTTAATAACTAACCAACCAGATTGGGCAAGTGTTTATATTCGCTATCGTGGGAATGCTATAGATCATGCAACACTTTTGAAATATTTAATTTCCTTCCGTCAGCATAATGAATTTCATGAACAATGTGTCGAAAGAATCTACTGCGACATGCAGCAATTCTGCCAACTTGATGAATTAACTATTTTTGCACGTTACACCAGGCGCGGTGGATTAGATATCAACCCATTTAGAAGTAGTCATACTAAAAAAGCACCTTTTGCTAGAACCTTACGACAGTAACTTCCCCCCTCCTAACATCAATAAAAAAAGCATTAAAGTGATATAATTAAGTCACTTGGATGCTTTCTATCATTTAGCTCTTTTTTATGGAAAATCGACACTCTTCACTTGCTTTAATATAGTCCAAAAATTATCTTTATTATAACGTCTTGCTAAAGCGGTTTTCGTCAGAATATCAAAATCAAGTAACCAAGAAACTAACAAACTCTCCGAATAAATAGCTACGCTATGATTACTTCTGTAATCACTACCCTAACTTATCCAAGCATCAAAACACTCTTCTAACACTCTTTTCTTGCGGGTTTACCTGATAAATTGAGCCAGAGTGGTAAAACTGATAGGTGGCAATGAAGTTACCTCGCAATAAAAGTTAGTATTGAAAATTACTGGTTGAGTCTTCAGCCAAGCATAAAATATTAGAATAGTTCTCTTATTGGTAATCATAAGACACAATAACTTACGGACGATATTGCTTCATGTTTCAACTATGAAAAAGCTCATAGAACACTGTAGTGATAAAACCAAGGTATTTCTTACTGGTAGAAAATTTTAAAGTGAGAGAGTTGAATTGATATGCTCTGGTGTATCGCGAGTACCACTTGTTTTATGAACCATTAAAATATAACGTACAAAAGGGTATCCTTGCCAAATATAGTTACTTTTTTTACTAATACTTTTAAGTGGTTAACCATTTTTGTACTGGCGTAATTAACTTATCCCAAATGACCAGTTCATACTGTCGATTATCAACACTAAACTGAAGATGTTCACTAATACCCGTTTCAATAGGTGTGAGTTTATTAATTGAACATTATCTTACTAATTATGTTTATTAATTTTTCTCCCCTAAGCACATTATCTTGGCTATCTTCAGTAAATAAGGAGAGAATTACGTTGATTAAGTTAAGTGTTTCATACCGCCTAGTAAGCTAGATTGGTAAGTTAAAATTAACCTGTTTACCATTTACTTGTTCAAATTTAAGTTATCCGATGGCTAGGTTATGTTTTAGTTGATCTATACTAATGTTAAATTTTATATACGTATGAGCTGAAATTAGATAAGCAAAAAATAAAGATATTGCTATGATTAATTTAACTTTAATAGTTAAAAACGTAAGTTAGTTCTCTCATTAGGATAAAAAGTAGCTGTGTTAAGGTTTAGTTATTTTAATAAAGAATGAATACTTAACACTCAACACTTAACACTACAAAAAATGACACGGGTCAATGAAAGTTAAATATTTTACCTATATACTGATAAATAACGTTTTTATGTTATAAATTGTCATATACTAAGATTACAGTAAAAGCTATAAACTGGTTAACTGGACAGTCGATGAAATATAGAAAGGTACGTCAGTTCTTTTATTAAATGACGCACTAAGCCTCCCTATTAATAAAGGATTAATTAGTTTTATGAATGACAGTACTGTTGCCACAAAGCAACTAGTTGCACTTAAAAGAAAACTCGATAGTGCAATCGAGTCTCGTAGTTTACTAGAGGAAGATTTTACTCTGCAATCTAACTTGCTCATTCAATTTATTAGTAAATTGTCACTAATTTCTAAAGGTATAGACCTTGAATTAGATAACCGTTTAGCACAACTACGTACCTTATTTACCAAATCGGCGCCAATTTCTGACATTGAACAACAGATTTTCATTATTTCTAAATTATTGCAACAACACAGCTTAACTAATGAAAAAACTATTGCTTATACACATGAGCAATTTATACAAGCGGGTAGAAGTTTACAAAAAACAAATGGTTTACCTGATAACTTGCGCCGAGACCTACGTGTATTATTAACAGAAACAAAACACAGTAAAGATGCTTTAATACAATACATTCCTTTACTGAGTAAATTGTTAAGCTTTTATGATCATGCGTTAACATCTAAAAATGTAACTTCGCCACAAGCACTTTTACAACCTCAAGTAATTATTACGACACCAAATAAATCCTCAAACAACCATGATTCAACAACCTTTGACATGAGTATACTTGAAAAAATATCGGTATCGATAAGTTCATTACCATTATCTAAAGGTCATACCAATGATTTATTAGCTATTAAGAGAAAGTTAATGGCTGATCAATCAAGTAATGAAGTTCTGCATCACCTAATCGATATATTTGATGTCATTGTTGCAGATTTTAAAGACAAGAAAAACAGTGCTGAAAGTTTTTTAACTAGTATTAGCGCCACACTGACAACGGTTCAAGTTGCCGTCAAAGAAACCATAGTCTCACAAAAAACTGCTAATATCGATAATCAGAAAATTAATGAGAAACTACAAAATCAACTAACAGATATGACGGGCAGTGTCGAGAAAGCACTATCATTAAACCAAGTTAAAGAAGACATTAATAACAAACTACAATGCATTGCCAGTACGTTAGAGCAAAAGTCAAAGTTTGAACAAAAAAGTCAGCAACTATTCGCCGATAAACTCAAGGAAATGTCGGTAAAAGTCGAACAGCTTGAAAAACAAAGTAAAACTTTTGAGATAAAACTTGCCGACCAACAGAAAAAGAGTATGCAAGATGCGCTGACAAAACTTGCTAACAGAGCCGCTTTTGATGATTTCTTTGCTAAGGCCATGGTACGCTTTCATCACAAACCATTTGAACTTGCCCTAGTTGTTATAGATATTGACGACTTTAAAAATATTAATGATACCTATGGACATACTGCTGGCGATAAAACACTGCAAGTCATTGCTAACTCAATTGTAAAAAATGTGAGCCAAAAGGTTTTCGTTGGTCGTTATGGCGGCGAAGAATTTGTTTTAATTTATTCTAATACTCAAGAAGAAACCTTAACAGCAGAGCTTAATGCCCTAAATAAATTTATTACTCGATTACCTTTTAAATTTAAAGGTAATAAAGTCAGTATTTCTCTATCAATTGGCGCAACGCATATCACATCAGATGATAACATTCATACTGCTTTCGAACGTGCTGACCAAGCAATGTATAAAGCTAAGAAACAAGGTAAGAATCAAGTCATTTATATTAAATAATTTAACTTAAGTGATTATCTAATATAGCTATTCAATAACAGCCACTAACACCTTATGAAACTGCTGTAATTTAATCACCGTATATTGGTCATCAGCATAAAGGAGTAAATTATGCATACTCAAATTAACCCTGTTGGTAATATGAACTTGCTATCACAAGCCGAAGTGGATCAACTGCAACAGTCTGCAAGTACTACCTTATATCGACTTTATCGAAATTGTTCCCTTGCAGTACTGAATGCTGGCTCAAATACTGATGATGCTGAAGAGATATATCAGAAGTATCTTTCATTTGAAATACAAGTATTGAGGCGAGAGCGTGGCGTCAAGATCGACTTAAAAAATCCCCCTACTCATGCTTTTGTTGACGATAAAATTATCAGGGGTATTAGAGAACATCTTTCGGCAGTATTACGTGATATCCTTTTTCTCAATAACCGATATAGAGCAATGCCAAGCACCTCGGAGGGGATTACTGATGCTACGTTTGATATCCTCAGAAATGCGAATGTTATCCTACCCGAAACCGAACCAAATTTAGTTACCTGCTGGGGCGGTCATTCAATCAAACACAATGAGTATAAATATACTAAAGATGTTGGTTATCAACTTGGCTTGCGTGGCTTTAATATATGTACAGGTTGTGGCCCAGGGGCTATGAAGGGGCCTATGAAAGGTGCAACAATTGGTCACGCTAAGCAGCGTATTAAAGAAGGACGTTATGTTGGTTTAACCGAGCCTAGCATTATAGCGGCGGAGCCACCCAACCCAATTGTCAATGAATTGGTTATAATGCCTGATATTGAAAAACGTTTAGAAGCATTTGTTCGTATGTCTCATGGTATTATTATTTTCCCCGGTGGCGCAGGAACTGCTGAAGAGTTGCTCTACATTTTAGGTATTATGCTCAACGAAAAAAATGCAGAACAAAAATTACCGATTATTCTTACCGGACCTGAAAGTGCTGTTGAGTATTTTAATGAAATAGATGCTTTTATCGGTGCAACACTAGGTAAAAAAGCACAGTCTTTATACCAGATAGTTGTTGATGATGCAGTTAGAGTTGCTCAGTTGATGAAAATGGATCTAGATAAAGTACTGGCTCATAGAAAGAAAACGGGGGATGCTTTTCACTTTAACTGGTCACTTATGATAGCTGATAATTTCCAACATCCTTTTGAGCCTACTCATCAGAATATGGCTAATTTAAACATTAGCTATGACCTTCCTACAGCTGAACTTGCTGCTAATTTACGCCGTGCCTTTTCAGGTATAGTCGCTGGTAATGTAAAATCAGGCGGCATCAAAGCAATTAGAGAATTTGGACCTTTTGAAATATCTGGAGATAAGAGAATAATGGCGCTCATGGATAAACTACTTGCTTCATTTGTTGAGCAACAACGTATGAAACTCCCTGGTAGTTTATATATCCCTTGTTATAAAGTTGTTGAGAGTTAACATTGGCCGCTCACTTAATACTTATTGACGCTCTAAACTTAATACGTCGCGTATACGCGGTACAAGAGCGTCCTTTTATCCAAATAAAACAGCAAGATAGTGATAGATTATCGGCAAGCACATTACAACAGATACTATTTAATACTCAAAAAACCTGTGAAAATGCTTTAATAAAGATCATCGATCAGCATACGCCTAGCCATGCACTAGCAGTATTTGATAGTCAGCAGCCTTGCTGGCGCTATCAACTTTTTAAGGGTTATAAAAAAGGTAGAAAACAAATGCCTGACCATCTTGCGGATAAATTAATTGATATACAAGATGCTTTTATGGAGCAAGGAGTTGACTCACTAACATCTGATGAAGACGAAGCGGATGATCTTATTGCTACTTTAGCGGTAAAAATGGCGCTTCATGGCCAAAGAGTTACTATAATTTCAACTGATAAAGGCTTTTTACAGCTACTTAGTCCTAACATTCATATTTATGATTACTTTAATCGTCGTTATATGGATGAAGAACATGTTCAAAATAAGTTTAATGTTAAGTATTCTCAACTGATCGACTTTTGGACATTAACGGGTGACAATACCAATAAAATTGAAGGTGTTAGTGGTATAGGTCAAGTCAATGCGGCTAAATTGATTAATCAATATGGTTCATTAAAAGCAATACTTGCCGCAACAGACTTAAAGAGCTCCCTTACAGAAAAATTAACTCAAAATCTTATGCAAATGGATTTAGCAAGAAAATTATTAACATTAAAGCAAGATATACCTTTAGGTTTTAATTTAAAAGACATCCGCTTAACAAGCCCTTCACCTGCCGCCAAAATTAATGATAATATAATTGCTATTAATGCTAAAAGAAGCCAATTGTAAAAAGATAAATAACTATGAATAAAAAAGTAATAGGTCGAATTCTTCTGGCGCTAACGGTTTATGCTATTTTTGTTGCCCTTGTTATTACCTTCTATGATGACAGCCCAGATCAAATGAAATGGAAAGATAAAGAAGCTTATAATCGCCAATTTATTGCTAAAATAACATTAAATAAATTTACTTTTGAGCAAGCCTTGACTCAGTTAGGAAGCCCAGATATAACAGAAGCAAGAATTGTTAATGAAGTTAACTACCAAGTTATGTTTTACCGTACCCAGCACGTAAAATCTGATGGTATTACTACACAAGATGAGTGTACCTTTTTGTTATTTGTTAATGGCTTGTTAAAAGAAGTTGGTTTAGGTGACCATTATCCTGCGCAATGGGGTATCATTAAAAACGACCTAAGCATGAAAAATCCCTACCCACTATAGACTAAAGTCAGATTGCTACTTACTAAGTTAACCTCTACTATTATTTTTTTAGTTACTAGCGACTGAAACTATAATTGTCGGAGCTACACTGAAAACTTTCAAGCTCGCATACATAGCATCAATATGATATAAACTGACTAATAAAGCGCAGAGCTGACCACTTAGCCTCTAGGCTTTACTTGAGTAAATTTTCCTCAGCTATGCATTATGAAATTAATTATCTGTATCTCGTTGTTAAGTAAATACTTATCTGACGATTTATTATTCCGCAGTATTATGACAAGGTGAACTTAATGACTAAACAAACCATCACGGTAATTCCAGGCGACGGTATCGGCCCAAGCATTATTGATGCGACGATTAAAGTATTAGATAAAGCAGGCTGTAATTTTGAATATGAATTTGCAGATGCCGGTTTAACCGCCTTAGAAAAGCATGGCGAATTAGTACCAGAAGAGACAATTAATCTAATTGAAAAAAATAAGATTACTTTAAAAGGCCCATTAACAACACCAGTAGGCGAAGGTTTTACCTCGATTAATGTCACCTTACGTAAACAGTTTAAGCTTTACGCAAATTTACGACCTGTATTATCATTTAAAGGCACTAAAGCACGCTATGAAAACATCGATATTCTAACCGTTCGTGAGAATACTCAAGGTATGTATTCTGGTGCTGGACAAGTTACTTCAGAAGATGGTACAGAAGCTCAAGCGATGAGTATTATTACCCGTGACGGCGCAGAGAAAATCTTAACATTTGCTTATGAAACTGCACGTAAAGAAGGTCGTAAAAAAGTAACGGCTGTCCATAAAGCTAATATTTTAAAATCTACCTCTGGTTTGTTTTTAAAAGTTGCCCGAGAAGTTGCCCTGCGTTACCCTGAGATTGAATCAACAGAGATGATTGTTGATAATTGCTGTATGCAATTAGTTATGAATCCAGAGCAGTTTGATGTCATCGTAACAACCAATCTATTTGGTGATATTTTATCTGACTTATGTGCAGGTTTAGTCGGTGGACTTGGTATGGCTCCTGGAGCAAACATTGGTGAAGATTGTGCAATTTTTGAAGCCGTACACGGCAGCGCACCTGATATTACTGGTAAGAATTTAGCAAATCCAACATCAGTTATCCTCGCCGCAATTCAGATGCTTGAATACCTAAATATGGGCGATAAGGCAGAGAAAATCAGAGCGGCTATCACTGATGTTATTGCAACAGGTGATAGAACTACGGGTGATTTAGGTGGAACTCATGGTACTACAGACTTTACTGACGCAGTACTTGAGAGACTATAAGTAGTTGCTTTATAAGTAAAAATAAAATAAATAAGACCCTGAAGTTTATTAAAGCTTGAGGGCCTTATTATTTATAATCCGATTTTTATACATGAGATAAGTTAATCATACTTATCTCATTTAACGATTCAAATAATTACTCTTTATTACCCAGTGGAGGGGGGGAAAGTAAACGCGCATGCACAGTAATTTCTTCTCGATCATAATAAAGATGTTTTGCATAAAGCTCATATCTCACATTATGCAAAGCGAATGCATCTTTAATCGTTTGTAAATCGTTTGCAACTTGTTGGAAACGACCTTTCATTGGCAGTTTTAAGTTAAATATAGCTTCTTTACAGTAGCCATGTAATAACCATTCACTCATTAGCTTAGCCACTCGCTGCGGTTTTTCAATCATATCACAGACTAACCAATGAACATTTTTCTTCATTGGGATATATTTAAAGCCATCCATCATCTTATGTTTTACTTGCCCCGTTTCCATTAAGGACTCAGCCATAAGACCGTTGTCTATTGCCGTTACCATCATGCCGCGACGTACTAGTTGATAAGTCCAACCACCCGGTGCTGAGCCTAAATCAACCGCATTCATACCAGATGTTAATCGTTCATCCCATTCATCACGAGGAATAAAATGTAAAAAGGCTTCATCAAGTTTTAAAGTGGAGCGACTTGGTGATGCACTAGGAAACTTTAATCTAGGGATACCCATAACATGTGCAGAGCTATTACGTGCTAATGAGAAGCCTAAAATAACTTCTTGTCCACTGAGAAATAACGCATGTAAAATTGCGCCTTCAGGATCATCGGCAGAATTGTTACCCTTCTGAGTAAGCACCTTATTTTTACGTAACGCTTGTCGCAAAGGTACCGACAATTTTCGACAAAACTTACTTAACGATTTGCCATCATTATCATCAGCCATTTCCATACGTAAATCACTGTATTGCCAGTCATTGCCTAATACTTCAGTAATCGCTTCAACGCGGTTATAATCTGGAAGATCTATTTTATCAGTTACCGTAACAAACCACTGACGAGCAAAAATAAGTCGGTTAAGAGGCAACTTATTCATTAATGCTTCACCATGTGCACTTTCATGTAAATGAAAAAACACTAAACCTTGGTTTTTCTTTAGCTCTAAATAGCCATACATTTCATTCCAAGCAGCTTTTTCTTGGATTTCTGCACCACACTCTTTTTCAAAGCCTGGTCGACAAAATAATACGATGGAGGTCATATGTTTTTTTTACCTTCTATATCTAACGTTCATCGTTAATTAAGTATGAGCGGAAGAGTATTAACACGACAGAAAAGTGTCGTTAAAAATTATTTTTACCTTCTAGCGCTAACAATAGCCATGCGATCGCAAAAGAAATGCCACCAAAAGGTGTTAACTTGCCAATAACGTCAAGATCAAAAAAAGACTTAATATATATTGTGCCACAAAAGCATAAAAGACCTACGACAAAAGCACAACTTGCAACAAGTAATACCTTGGAGGGCTTAGTTGCTTTTAACCAAACCAATGTAGCGAATAGCGCAAGAGTATGAATAAATTGATATTGTAGCGCTGTTGCTAAACTAGATTGCACATTTACAGGCAACGTTTGACCACCGTGTGCTAGCCAAGCGCCGAATAGTACAGAAAAACAGCCACTGATACCAACAATAATCATCAACCATTTAAGTAAAATAGCCGTACTATTTAATTTTATCTGTTGCTGCTGATTTATATTAGGTGAATTCATAGTATTTCCCTGTATCAAGCTTTGTTATTGACTGTTAATTTATCGATAAACTGGACAATTTCTTCAACTGCACAACTCATATGTGCCTCGTAGGTAAAACCTGATTTAACTCTGGGTTTCAAACTGTGATCGCCGTCATCTAAAAATACACATTGGCAGTACTCAGCTAGCTTATAGCTGATAATTTCAGTTTTATTGCCTAAGCTATCACGCTCACCTTGCACAATTAATACCGGTTTATTAGTACCAAACAAAGGCTCTAGTCGAAGTTTTTCTGGTTTTTTAGCAGGATGAAATGGATAACCTAAACAAAAAACACCTGATATTTTATTGAGTAAATAGGCTGGTAACAGCTTAGGGTCAGCCAATATAGTCACTGCTACACGAGATCCCATCGATTTACCGCCAATAAATAAAGGTAATTCATTATTAGCCAACTGCTCAACTACATGTCTAATAACGTCTTCATAACAGATCAGTAGCTTAGGCATTCGATCAGGAGGATATTTTATATCGGTCAATGCCCTTTTATCCATAAAGGGGAAATTAAATCGTACAACATTAATCCCTGATTTATTGAGTAATAAGGATACTTCATTCATAAATTCATGTGACATATTAGCACCCGCCCCATGGGCAAATATCACTTGTGCTTTGGCATTATCGATAATATTCAATAGTATATTAATTTCACTGCCATCTTTTTGAGTAATTACTGCTTGAAACCCCATTAGCTTATTTGTCCATCAGTGATTTGCTCTTGCTCTGCTTCGACCATATCTAACATCCATTGCCTAAAAGCAGTAATTTTTCCTATGTCTTTTTGATTTTCACGACATACAATGAAATAGGCGTTCTTACTCACTAAAACATCATTAAAAGGACAAACTAAACGCCCTGAATCAATATCAGGTTTAGCTAAAACACTGTAAGCAAGTGCAACACCTTGCCCATATAACGCGGCTTGTAATACCATGGCTGAATGACTGAAAATAGGTCCGTGATTGACATTAGCTCCCTTCACGCCGACTTGTTTAAACCAACGTTTCCAGTCTTTACGCGAAGTATCATGTAGTAAGTTATGTGCCGAGAGATCGTCTAATGATAAAAGGGGCGGTTTGCCATTGGCAGCATTTTCTTGCATCAATAACGGCGAGCAAACGGGAATGAGATATTCAGTATGTAATTTATCCGCATGAATATTTGGCCAGCGACCTCGTCCATAATAGATGGCAACATCAACATCTTCAGTTAGTGAGTTCTCCGGTTGGTCAACCGCTTTGATCCTAACATCTATATCAGGATGTAATGAATTAAAGGTCGTCAACCTAGGCACTAACCATTGAATAGCAAAACTTGCTTGCGAACTAACCGTTATTGCTCCTTTAGCCCCTCTAGCAAGCAAGCGTTCAGTGGCTTCATGTAGAGAAGTAAAAATATCTTTTATATCTAAATAATATGATTGACCTTCCTCTGTAAGTAGTAAGGAACGGTTTTTTCGCATAAACAATTTAATGCCTAAGTGCTCTTCTAAAGATTTAATTTGATGACTTATTGCAGCTTGCGTTACAAAAAGTTCTTCTGCGGCTCGCGTAAAGCTGAGCTGCCTTGCTGATGCTTCAAATGCCCGCAAAGCGTTTAATGGTGGGAGTCTACTAGCCAAAATACACCTTCATATATTAAATATAATATAAATTACACATTAAATTACTGCATAAAAATCTATAAACATAGCATAACAATCATTCATTAGTTTTTCTAATGAATAACATTAATTTAAGTCATTTTTATTTTTTAATCAACTTGCGTATTATTCTTACCGTAGATGAAGGACATCATCTCAACGTTTTATAAAACTCAGATATAGCGTGTGCTCCCAACCCACACGCTTTATTTTGAAGAGTAAAACCAGCGCGAGAAAAGGTCCTAATAT
>JBKEHN010000014.1:0-36360 GCA_046710905.1 Colwellia sp. | reverse complement strand
TTTAACCTTTCGCCCTAAATCAATAAGTTTTTTTGTTCATTGAATTGATATCCTAACGCTTTATAACCTTTTTCCCGTTTCTTCCACATACGCTGTAATGTCGGGAAATCATCAATAAAATCGTAAACTTGAATAACAGTTTTACTACTCCATTCTCGCTGAATTCGTCCAGCGTATTGCGCTAAAATTCCTTTCCAAGCTATCGGTAGTGTTATAAATAAAGTATCTAAATGCGGTAGATCAAAACCTTCACCAACGTATTTTCCTGTAGCTAAGATAACAATAGCTTCATCATTGCTTGGTTTACTGGATAAGAAAGTTATTCGTTCTTGTCTTTGCTTTGTTGAAATACCACCATGCAGTTCAACAACCTTTATACCCTTATCAGCCATCAATTTAGCAAGTAATTCAATATGCTCTTTTCTTTCGGTAAGCACCATGACAGATCTGTCATTTTTTACGGACTGCTTGATGCTATTAACAATCATTTCATTTCTAGCATGATCACAAACTAAATGTTTATAAAGTTGAGATATATGTGGTTTAGTTTCAGGAATTAACCATTCTGGAGGGAAACAAGTATTAGTTTTAACTACCTTTACATGTTGTTCAAAGCTACTGGTAGTTGCTGCGGCTTTATAAACCACAGAGCCGATTTGAAAGTGCATTAATTTTTCTAAGCCATCTTGGCGTTTAGGTGTTGCTGTAAACCCGTGAATATATTTAGCATGCACTGACTTTATCAAACACTCATAGTTTGATGCAGGCAAGTGGTGGCATTCATCTATTAATATTTGCCCATATTTTTCAATGGCAGGTTTAATGTCTATTCCATTACGGCTAACTAGGCTTTGATAAGTAGCTACATCAACTTCATAGGTCAGCTTATCTTTACCACCTAATAATGAACCTACTTCCACGTTCGCTAGAAATACTTTTATCCGTTCAAGCCATTGTTCCGCTAATTGGCGATTATGAACCAAAATTAAAGTATTCACCTTTCTCTTAGCGACAAGAGCCAATCCTGTAACGGTTTTACCAAAACCCGTCGATGCAACAAAAACACCATTTGTTTGTGAAAATAAAGCATCCACAGCTTTTTTCTGCTGGCTTTTGAGTTTACTAGTAAACTTTATTTTTTCTAGTTGGCTATCTTCAAATCGTTTATAGGTGTATTCAATCTCTATTTTTTGGTCTGATATGATACGAGTAACTTCGACTAAACAACCTCTAGGTAAGATTAAATAACCATTTTCTATATGTGCGGAACAAATATATCGACTTGTACCAATCGTTGATAAGTGTAAGGCTTGTCGTTTGTAGAAATCTGGATTAGAAAATACTGCACAATGTTTTAATTTAGCCGTCAGTTTTCCGGGTAAATTAGCGATAGGAACATATAACTGATCAGCTAGCGTTAATGTGAGCTTCTGTGGGCAATCGTTGATCTTAATGTGCTCATTAACGTTAAGTTTGTTCCATGGTTCATTCTTTTCAAGATCATCAGGCGCTCTTTCAATATAAGAATTTAGCTGATTAAGCGCTGATTGAAGCTGTGGTTTAGTCACTTTTCGAGTAGCTGCCAATATTGACCACTGATCATTATAAGGGACGCCTTCATTGTTAATGAAAACACTATTATTATTTTTTCTTGGCTCTAACTGTAGTGGTAAAGCAATCAAGTTACCAAAGCCACCCTCTGGCATAATATCTTGATTAGGAAATAGTCTATCGAAGCAATCAAATGATAGTAACGGATAGAGTTCCATTG
This sequence comes from Colwellia sp., assembly GCA_046710905.1. Classification (GTDB taxonomy): domain Bacteria; phylum Pseudomonadota; class Gammaproteobacteria; order Enterobacterales; family Alteromonadaceae; genus Colwellia. Next base: position 34,589 of record JBKEHN010000014.1, on the reverse strand, counting down.
TTTTACGAAGTAGACCATTGCCTAATCGCCGAGCATCACTAGCAGCTACAGCTTGTGAGAAAAAGATCTATATATGGCCACCGTTACCACTTCTTGAACGTTCTAATAGATAGGGGATATTTAATGATTCGCAAGTCGTTGCAAATGCAGATGTAGCCTCAAACCAGTCCTCTTTATCAAAATCTGCTGCAAGTAAATACGTTGAATTATCACTTAATAGAGGGTAGATGCCGATGATTTTAAACCCTTTTAAATGTCCGTAAACAGCTTGATAGTCAGGTACTTTAAAGTTCTGATTTTTACATTCAGTACAACTAATTTTTGGTTTGTTGCAAATTTTTGGTTTCCATTCATTCCAACAAGCAGGTGAATAGCCACTTCTACCATTTTTCGATTCCCATCTAAATGGGTAAACATCGTTACGGCCTTTAAAATATGAAAGAAAAAGGTCAATTTTAGATTCAGGAGAGGCGTGTAGATTGAAATTTTGGGCTAATTCAGCTTCATGTTGCGTTATTAACGCTTGGCGATCGTTAAGCAAAGCAAGCCGCTCTTCATTTAATAATTGAAGACGAGCATCTAGTTTGGCAAGTTTATTAATATGGCTTTCAGGCATGATTATAATATTACCAAAATACGATTAGAAATGTTTTGAGAGATCCATGCGTTGATGAAGAATACGAGCAACATCAATACCGTTATCACGGACTTGATAAAAGACAATATGTTTTTCAACAGGAAAACTTCTAGCACCATTATAAATATCACTTCTTTCTCTACCGAAGTCAGGGTATTGAGCTAGCTTCAATAATGCTGCATCTATGGTTTGAGCATAAATTTTTGCCTGTATACTTCCCCAAGATTCAATAGTTGTTGAAATTATTTTGAATAAATCCTCTTCGGCTAAAGGAGATAACCTATAGTTCGACATTGGTATTCTTACTTGTAGACTTACTATCTACTGCAAGGGAGGCTTGTTCAAAGATATCCATTACGCTGTGCTTTGATGATTCGCCAGCAGCTAACTGTTTAAAACCTTTAGCTACTTCTTCTCGTAATATTTCAAGTTGCTTGCTTTTAGCTACGTCTTTTTCAAATAACAGCCTTAATCCATCACGGATCACTTCACTTGCTGAGGTATATAAGCCATCAGATACCTTTTCCGTAATTCTTCTTTCGAATTCTTTACCTAAAGTAATATTCATAATTAACGCTCCAATCATCTAGTAATCATATTATGCGCATGATATGCACATAATTCAAGTTTGACTGAAAGGTTAAAACCAAAGCTAGCATCAACTCATTTATATAAAATACAGTAAAAAATAAATTTAGCGGGGAAATCAATCAAATTAATACCCCAACTTATCCCCCTGAAATTGCAGTTATATGCAACCGAATGCAATGACATGCAATGACATGCAAGCCCCTAAAAACGAAAAAAGCCCGAAAACTAAGGTTTTCGAGCTAATTTGCAACACTATGCAATATAGTGCAATAGATTTGGGCGTTACATCATGCCGCCCATTCCACCCATACCGCCCATACCACCCATATCAGGCATAGCAGGAGACGCATCAATTGGAGCATCAGTAATCATTGCTTCAGTCGTTAACATTAAACCGGCAACAGAGGCTGCAAATTGTAGTGCTGAACGAGTCACTTTAGTTGGATCTAAAATACCCATCTCAATCATATCGCCGTAAGTACTGTTACCAGCATTATAACCGTAGTTACCTTTACCATTACGTACTTCATTTAATACTACTGATGGCTCATCACCACAGTTAGCTACGATTTGACGAAGTGGCGCTTCCATAGCACGGATTGCAACGTTAACACCGTGAGTTTGGTCTTCGTTAGCACCTTCTAAATCTTTAATTGCTTCAGCTGCACGAACAAGTGCAACACCACCACCAGCAACAACGCCTTCTTCAACGGCAGCGCGTGTAGCGTGTAATGCATCTTCAACGCGGAATTTCTTCTCTTTCATTTCAATTTCAGTAGCAGCACCAATTTTAATAACGGCAACGCCACCAGCAAGTTTAGCTAAACGCTCTTGCAGTTTTTCTTTATCGTAATCTGAAGAAGAGTCTTCAATCTGGCCGCGAATTTGTGAAACACGTGCTTGAATATCCGCTTCAACACCAATACCATCGATGATGATAGTAGTATCTTTAGAGATAATGACACGTTTTGCTTGGCCTAAATCTTCTAATGTTACTTTTTCAAGTTCCATACCAATTTCTTCAGAAATCACAGTACCCGCAGTTAATGTAGCAACATCTTGTAGCATTGCTTTACGTCTATCGCCAAAACCGGGTGCTTTAACAGCAGCAACTTTAACGATACCGCGCATGTTGTTAACAACTAAAGTTGCTAAGGCTTCGCCTTCAACATCTTCAGCAATAATTAATAACGGCTTACCCGCTTTAGCGACACCTTCAAGTGTTGTTAATAATTCACGAATATTTGATACTTTTTTATCAACCAAAAGAATGAAAGGGTTTTCTAATTCAACCGTGCCATTTTCTTGTTTGTTAATGAAGTATGGTGATAAGTAACCACGGTCAAACTGCATACCTTCTACAACATCAAGTTCGTCAGTTAAGGCTTGGCCTTCTTCAACAGTAATAACACCTTCAGTGCCTACTTTGTCCATTGCTGTTGCAATGATTTTACCAACAGTCTCATCAGCATTCGCAGAAATAGTTCCTACTTGCTCAATCGCTTTGTTATCAGTAACCGGTGTAGAAGAGTCTTTTAATGCGGCTACGGCAGCAATTACCGCTTTATCAATACCACGTTTAAGATCCATTGGGTTCATACCCGCAGCAATCGATTTAAGACCTTCGTTAACAATAGCTTGTGCTAAAACAGTCGCAGTAGTTGTTCCATCACCGGCTTCATCATTGGCTTTAGAAGCAACTTCTTTCACCATTTGTGCGCCCATGTTTTCAAACTTGTCTTCAAGTTCAATTTCTTTAGCAACAGTAACACCATCTTTAGTGATTGTTGGACCACCAAAAGATTTATCAATCACTACGTTACGACCTTTTGGTCCTAATGTTACTTTTACCGCGTCAGCTAATACATTTACGCCACGTAGCATTTTAGCGCGTGCGTCATTTCCAAATAATACGTCTTTTGCAGCCATGTTATTTAATTCCTAAATTTTGTTATTTATTAAAATAAATTGTTCAAATATACCTTTAAGCAGCATTTTAATTATGCTATTTCGCTCAAGAGCAAAGAAAAAGCGCGGAGCTGACGCTAGTCAGTGAGCACTTTTGATGCCGCTATTGATATGCAATAGCAACATCAAAATATCTGCGACTATTCGACGATAGCCAAAATATCTGATTCACTAAGGATAAGTACTTCTTCGCCATCAATTTTTTCAGCTTTAACGCCATAACCTTCACTGAAGATCACTTGGTCGCCAACTTTTACGTCTAATGCACGTACTTCACCATTTTCTAAAATACGACCATTACCTACAGCAATAACTTCAGCGCGAGTAGATTTTTCAGCAGCACTACCCATTAGTACAATACCGCCAGCAGACTTTGATTCAGCTTCTTTACGTTTAACAATGACACGATCATGTAGTGGACGAATGCTCATTAATTCTCTCCAGAGATTACTTGTTTAATTAATTGTTTAATTAATTGTTTAATAAGTTTTCTAGCCTTAGCTAGTGCTTGTTGATAATAGAAATGGGGATAAAAAAAGCCGACACAAGGTCAGCTTTAAAATAAATTTATTCCTATAAGTGATAAATACCAATATGATTAATTTATTGATCTATTATCAATAAGTTAATCAGTGTGGTCATACCTACTCCACTTGGAAATGCTCGTTTTAAGAAACATGAACGAATCATAATCAAGGCACATTTTTTGTTAAGGATTACTCAGGAGAATGTGCTCCTGCATTCTCTAAAAAGCTACATCCATGTAGCGTCCTTAAAAATAAATATAACGTTGATATTTTTGCTAAGTCATCCCCAAGAAAATGTTTTATAAACACTTTATACTGCGTTATTGATTTCAACAATATAATAACTATTTTGTTCAATCAATACCTTACCTAAAGACGTTTATAATTCTAGCTGAATCATACATCTTCGAGTAGAGCTGGTATAACTAATCTTTACGCTTAAACTCTCCTTCTAAGGTATCACCTTGGTGATGTGAAATAGGTTCATTTGTTGAAGTGCTTGACGAAGTGAAGGATTCATTACTATTTTCATGCTGATAGACATTACCCGCTGAACCATGATGAAAGGAGGCACCTGCACCAAGTGGATTAACTTTGAGGTGCTGTTGTACTTGAGCGGCAATTGCTACACGTACACTTGGCAGGAGTAACAACAAACCAAATATATCAGTGACAAAGCCGGGTGTTACTAATAAAACACCTGCGACTAATAACATTAACCCCGTTACTATTTCACCTGAGGGCATCTCACCCTGGGCCATTTTTTTTTGTACCGACTGTAAAGTTACCAAGCCTTGTTGACGTACATATTTAGCGCCTAACCAAGCACTTAAAATAACAATAGCAATTGTTGGCCAAACACCTAATAAGGCGCCTACTTGCATAATAACTGTTATTTCGATGATAGGGATAATAATAAAAAGTACAAATAATAGTTGAAACATGATGATTCCTTATTTTTCTATGAAACTTATATTGGGCTAAACAGGTCTTTTTCAAGGCCAAACGTTTAGTATCAGTATTAGCCCTAAGTTTTCCTTAACACTCAAGGTATACTATCAACAAGAACAGAACGATAAGGTAACAAAATTGTATCAATTAGTACTCACTACCTGCCCAGATGAAACTGTAGCTAAAAGTATTGCACAATGTTTGGTGACAGAAAAACTTGCCGCCTGCGTTAATATTGTTCCTAATATTACTTCAGTATACTCTTGGCAAGACGAATTATATTGCGACAATGAAGTACAGTTACTGATAAAAACTGATGAAAAAAAATTTGTGATGTTAAATGATCGAATTAACCAATTACACCCGTATGACGTGGTGGAAATTATTGCCTTGAACATCCAGCAAGGTGATAAGTATTATTTAAACTGGATCACTAATTCTTTGAAGTAGGCTTAATGAAAAATTTACTATCCCTATGCTTAATAATGTTAGCAGCTTTTACTTTTCATCCCGCTGCAGCACAAGAAAAGCAATCAATTTTTGATATCTCTGATACCAGCTTATTCAGTAATGACGATGAGTTTTTAAACGTTGGTGAAGCATTCAGCTTTAATTTTTATCAGAAAGATAATCAGTTAGAAGTAAGCTTCGACATTGCCCCTGGATATTACCTATATCGTCACCAATTTAAATTTAAAGGTAAAGATATCAACTTTACTCCGGTTTTATTACCTGGAGGCATAGACCATGAAGATGAATTTTTTGGTATTCAAAAAATATTTACTGAGCAATTATCATTCATCATAAACCTTGGACAAGTTTCAAGTAATGGCTCTATCAAAATTACTTACCAAGGCTGCGCTGAAAAGGGGCTATGTTACCCGCCAACAAGTAAAGTCATTGAATTAAGTAAATTAGTTGCCAGTGAGAGTATTACTAACGACTCGACGTTATCAACTCTGAGCCTGAGTGATAGCCTTAAACCAAACCAAGTTGATGTTCCAAAAAGTGAACAACATCAGTTATCTGATATGCTCAAGCAAGATAGTTTACTCTTAACACTAATAGCCTTTTTTGTTGGTGGTTTATTATTGTCATTTACGCCATGTGTCTTCCCTATGTACCCAATATTAACGGGTATTATTGTCGGACAAGGTAAAACATTAACGACTAAAAAAGCATTCACCCTATCTTTTATTTATGTACAAGGTATGGCGATTACCTACACATTATTAGGAATCGTTGTTGCTTTAGCCGGAGCAAAATTTCAGGCATTGTTTCAACACCCCATTGTACTGATTAGTTTAAGTATATTATTCATATTTTTAGCGCTATCCATGTTTGGTGTTTTTAATTTAGCTCTACCTGCTAGTTGGCAAAACAAATTAAATAACATCAGTAACAACCAAAAAGGTGGGTCAATTACCGGTGTACTGATGATGGGAGTTATCTCTGGGTTAGTCGCTTCGCCCTGCACGACCGCGCCATTAACCGGTGCATTATTATATATTTCTCAAACAGGTGATATAGTACTTGGTGCCTCAGCTTTATATGCACTAAGTTTGGGCATGGGCTTACCTTTATTGGTACTAGGTAGCTCTGGCGGTAAGTTACTCCCTAAAGCGGGTGCATGGATGAATATCATCAAAAATATTTTCGGCTTATTATTATTAGCTGTTCCGATATTCTTACTTGAACGCTTTATCCCTGAAGTTGCTAGCCAAGTATTATGGTCATTATTAATATTAGCTAGTGCCAGCTATTTTTATGTCGCTAACCAAAATCATGCTGCAGGGCAAAACCCGCAACAGCAAAAAGGCTTTTGGTATGGCTTACGATCTCTAGTTATATTTTTAATGTTATTTTTTGGTGCTAACCTTGCCTACCAGTTAGTCTTTCCAAGTAACACCGTTGCTAGCAATGATGTTAAACACCCTAGTTTTAAACAAGTAACGTCTTTAGCACAACTACAAAATGAAGTGACTAATGCCAATACGCAGGATAAAACTGTCATGGTAGATTTTTACGCAGATTGGTGTATCGCTTGTAAAGAATTTGAAAAATATACCTTTACAGATACTCAAGTACAAAAAGCCTTAGCTAATACAGTGTGGTTGCAAATAGACATGACAGATTTTGACTCAACTAAGAATGCCGAACTTGTTCGGTATTATACCATTTTGGGGTTACCGTCTATTTTATTTTTTGATTTGCAAGGCAATGAATTAACCAAGCAACGTACCACGGGATTTATGAAAGCTAGTGAGTTTACTAGTCACGTTCAGTCTATATTTAAATAATCAATAGAGATAAGTCAGTCAGGCTTAGGCTGACTTATTTACTGAGATGTCATCAGTAATAACTTTCGGGACTTTCCAGTAACCACCTGTAGTATGTTTCTCTATTGAAGATAATAACTCTTTCTCTGGAATGGGTTGAGAATAATAATACCCTTGAATAATATCGCAATCGTTCTCAGTCAAACTATGCAACTGCGCTTCAGTTTCAACACCTTCAGCAACCACTATTAAACCTAGATTTTTGACCATGGCAATAGTATAAGTGATGATTTGAAAATCTGAATGGTTTTCTAACATACCATAGATAAAGCTTTTATCTATTTTAATCACATCAACAGGCATTTTCTTTAAGTAAGCTAACGAAGAATAGCCGGTACCAAAATCATCAATAGCAAAACTAAAACCAATGGCTTTTAAGGTCTGCATTGTAGCAATAGTATACGCCATGTCTTTAACTAAGGTTTGCTCTGTTAATTCCAACTCAAAGTTTTGTGCTGTTAATGAGAACTCTTCTAATAAATCCTTTAAGAATAGCGGTAAATTAGCGTCCATAAACTGTCCCGCAGATAAATTTATTGCTATCCGCACATCCTCTAAACCATATTTTTTTAGTTCTATCACTAGCTCAAAGCATCGACGTATAACCCAATAACCTAGTTCAATCATGTGCTGTAAGTTTTCTAATATAGGCATAAAATCTTCAGGTGAGATCATACCGCGGACAGGATGTTGCCAACGTAATAAGGCTTCAAAGCCATATATTTTTTTTGTTTTAGCACAAATTTGTGGTTGTAAGCTTAAGCTAAACTGTTGCTTAGCTAGCGCTTGTCTAACTTCACCTTCAAGCATGACTCGATGGGCAACACGTTGAAACATTTCTTGATGATAAATATGATATTTTCCACCACCATTATCTTTAGCTTCGTACATAGCGATATCGGCATGACTGATCAAATTATCTGATTTTTCTATCGCTGACTCAGTATAAGCAATACCTATACTTATTGATACGTAGAAAATATTTGAACCTAGTTTTATTGGCTCTTTAAATTGAAGTAGTACTTTTTCTGCTACTTCAATAGCTTCTTCAATCCCTCTAAGATGACTTAATACAATAACGAACTCATCACCACCAAAGCGGCATACTAAATCTATTTCACCAACGCTTACGCGAACACGTTCTGCTGCTTGAATAAGTAGTTTGTCGCCAATATTGTGGCCATTACTATCGTTAACCTTTTTAAAGTCATCTAAATCGAGAAACAGTACTGCGACACCACTTTTATGACGGATAATATTACCAAGTGATTTATGTAAATGGTAATTCAACATATTCCTATTTGGTAAACCCGTAAGTAGGTCGTACATTGAAATATTCTCTAACTCTTTAGTCTTTTGCTCGACCACAAAATTAAGTTGTTCTAATTCAAAGCTGAGTTCTTGTGATGAATTAGCTAATACATCTAATTCATCAGCAAATAGTCTTGGTCTTTTTAAGTCCACTTGCCGGAACTGACTGAATTTTTTTTGCGCTAATAGAGGTAAAGCATTGGACAGCAGTAGTAATCTCTTGGTGAAAGGACTAGAAATAAAATAAACAAAGCCAGCTAATAAGCTAAAGATAAGACTTAACGATAGTATAAAGCGATTTTGATAAGCATCATTTTTTGCTTTGTAGACTGTTACATCATCAATTAAGACTAAATAAAAATCTTGCTTAGCTTGTTTTGATAAAATTAATAAATCAACCAAATAGCTATTATTATCTAAATCTAGTTGTAAGCCTTTATTTAACACTTTTTTAAGTAACCTATGAGGATTTTCAATAGCTAACAAAGACTCTGTTAATTTCATATTAGATGCTGAACTGACTTTAATAGAGGTAGACTTTATGTCACTTTTATTTTTGACAGGAATACTGATGACGGCAACATCTCTATTTAATGTTGTCTTCAACGCAAACAACATATCAACGAGTGAAGTGCTCATGGTAACAACCACCATGTCACCTTCTTTATTTAGCAAGGGTAAACTCAATAAAAATTGACAACTTTGCAGACAATATATTCTGTGTTCAGGTTCTTGTAATCTAAATACTTGAGTAATGTTATCTTGAATTACTTGAGAGAAGTCGTCCGTGGCAAATAAAATATTTTCTTGAGCATCAACTAACCAAATATCTTCTACATTAAGATGTAACTGTAAAGCGTCGTATTGCTTCTCAAGTTGTACCGCTAAAATAGAAAAGTCGTCTTGTTGTGATAATTGTATTAAATCAGTAAAAGACTCTAACCAAACGGTTAGCTTGTTACGTAAAATACTATTATGTAAATTTACTTGTACTTGTCCTTGAGTAATATTTTTCTGCTGGAATTCTTGATAATCGGCTTGTAAGCGCCAATAAGATAGCGAAGAAAACCCTACTGCTAATAAGAGTAAGGTTGAGACAATCAATGTCAAAAGTTTGGTTGGTACACTAACGAATTTTTTATTCATTTTCCTACTACTTTTAAAACCAATACATCAACTGGACAGCCCACATATTCCAATCTTTAGAGTCATTAATTAGCGTATTTGGCATCACAACAGGCGTGAGTCTACCAGCGCCATTTACCCAGTGATATTCCATACGAGCACTAAAATTACTGGTAATGTCATAATTAATCCCTATGGTGATATCTTTATGGAAACCGAAATAATATGGTACCGAACCACCTGTACTTTGTTGCAATTTATAGCCATCTTTATCTTCTTTATCTAAGTAAAAATTTTCATATCGAGCTAAAACGGTTAAATCTGATGTTAATTTATAGCGTATTTGCCCATAATATCCTTGGCCAGTACTATCTTTATAAAAATTAGACTCGTAAAAGCCATCAGTAACAAAACGTTGTTGATAAATTTCCCCACTAAATTCCCAATACTCACCTTCGTAGATTGCATTAAGAGTATAAAACTGAAAACTAAAATCTGCGTCAGAAGCAAAGTCAAACATTTCATTTTTTTGGTAACTGAAATCTGAATCAAGTAAAGAAAAACCAAAGCGCCAAAAAGACAAAGCTGGTTGCCAGTAAACGCTCGCATGGTTCTCATATTCTTGCTTAGCGAACCCCATGGCAATATCTCCTAAAAGAATATCAGTTTGTTCATTAGAAACTGTTGATTTACCGTAACTCAAGGTAAAGTCGAAATTACCTAATTCATCATTGCTATGACTAACTTTTACCGCTGCACCATCACTACCTACTGCAATATCCCGAAAACCATCAAAATAAACAGATTGTGGCAAGATAATACTAGGTCGCGCAAAAGGAATAACTCTTGAGCTTGAATATAGCCAGTGATTATTTTTAAAGCGTCCTAAATAAATATTTGTTTGCCAAGGTTCACTATTGTAAGCAGACCAATCAAGTAACGCGTAATCTACCCGGAAGCCTTTTTCATATCGATTGCCACCATCTAAATAAACCACTTGTCCTGCAAGACGAAAATCATCTGATAATTGATAAGAAGCATTAAGGCCTATTTCAGTTAATTCTGTCGACAGCTCCCCATCATCATTAACAAAGTCACTGCCATTAACATCAATTATCCCTTGTGAGATAAAACCGTGAAATTGGAAGTCTTGCGAGTTTGAATACGTTTTATTATCTTCTGCTTTTATCGCTCCTGCGTAGTAAGCAGTCAAGATTACCGCGAGTCCCACTGTGCGCGACATAAACGTTATAAAACAATATAAAACATTAACTCTGCGAAATATTTCAACTGCAGCATTAGTCTTTAATTTTGACAACATTAACTACTCCTTTACTGCTGAACTGCTGCTCATCTTTCATTTTAGGAAGTTGTGTACCTATCGTATTTTTACTTCGTCTTATTTTTGTTACCACTCTGTCACTTATATAACCGATAGCACCAGGTGTTTTGTTAACCGCTTGAATAAGCTCTTCTTGAGATGCAACGATTGTCGGTGCAACGCCTAAACCTGAATAAGTTAATTTATGCCAAATCCGGTTAAGTTGATAAGGGAATATCTGCAAACGTTCTTTAGCAAACCGTTTATGAATATTATGCTGACTAGGTAAAACAAAGACACTTATCGTACTATTGTCGCTCCAACGTAATTGACGCATTGTATAAATACGCCGTAACTGCGACTTAGTTAAGCTACTTTCAGCAACGTGTGGATGAGTTATTACCTCAATCGCTGAAACTTGTGCAGCCACAAGGCAGGCAATAAGTGCAATAACTAGGGAATAGTCTTTAATGTGAGTCCCTTAAAATAAAACAGAATAAAAGCAAAAAAAACTTTTGAAATCAATGTGGTAATAACAATAACTTAATGATAATAGTCTAAATAATAAAAAAATCAATCATTTATCTTCCTAAAAGAGGTATGACCAATATTTTGCTGCTATAATCTTCGAAAATACGGCTATTATCGTCAATAATAAAAAACATTAAAAATTAAATTTTTTTGTTCACAGTGACTAGATTTTATGTAATTATTACCACCAATTATTATTTAATAGTGTTTTAGCAGAAGATGACCGCAAAGTTTACAGTTTTAGTGTTAAATGGACCAAACTTAAATATGCTGGGTAAACGTGAGCCTACCATTTATGGTAAGCAAAGTTTATCAGACATTATAGCTGAGCTGAGTCAACAGGCTGATGAAAAGCAAATGACACTACAGCATCTTCAAAGCAATGCTGAACATAAATTAATCGATACCATTCATCAAGGTTACCAACAGGTTGATTTTATCATTATTAACCCTGCTGCTTTCACACATACCAGTGTCGCGCTACGAGATGCTTTACTCTCTGTTGCTATCCCTTTCATAGAAGTACATTTATCAAATGTACATGCTCGTGAAGCATTCAGAAAACATTCTTATTTATCTGATATTGCCATAGGTGTTATTTCGGGTTTTGGTACCCAAGGTTATAGCTTTGCCCTTGATGCTGCTCATACCTATTTAAATAAAGTACAAACAGATTAATAATACGGAATAACAAACCATAACAGTTAGTGACCACTCATTAACTTATATTTAAAAATATTATTTTTAGTAACTCAAATTAAGGTGTCCCAATGGATATTCGTAAAATCAAAAAACTTATCGAACTGGTTGAAGAGTCAGGTATCAATGAATTAGAGATCTCTGAAGGTGAAGAATCAGTACGAATCAGCCGTGGCGCAGTCGTAATGCAACAAGCTCCTATGATGCAAGCAGCTCCGATGCAACAAGCGCCGATGGCAGCAGCTGTAGCCGTCCCTGCTGAAGTCGCTGCTCCTGTAATTACCGGTCATATCGTTCGTTCTCCAATGGTTGGTACTTACTATGCGTCTGCTTCACCTGATTCTCCAGCATTTGCTGAAATTGGTAAGCATGTAAATGCTGGTGATACACTATGTATAGTTGAAGCAATGAAAATGATGAACCAAATTGAAGCTGATAAGTCTGGCGTTATCAAAGAAATTTTAGCACAAAATGAAGACGCTATTGAATTTGACCAACCTTTATTCATCATTGAATAAGCCCACTTATCTAAAATAAAAGATTTCAAAAATAAAGGTTATTCCATGTTAGATAAAGTTGTTATCGCCAACCGCGGCGAAATTGCCTTAAGAATACTTCGCGCTTGTAAAGAATTAGGTATTAAAACAGTAGCTGTGCATTCAACTGCTGATAAAAACCTTAAACACGTATTATTAGCTGATGAAACTATCTGTATTGGTAAAGCACCAGCACCTGATAGTTACCTTAATATTCCAGCAATAATTACTGCGGCTGAATTGACTAATGCTGTCGCTATTCACCCAGGTTATGGCTTTCTCGCTGAGAATGCTGATTTTGCTGAGCAAGTTGAAAACTCTGGTTTTGCCTTTATTGGTCCAAAAGCAGAGAGCATCCGTATCATGGGTGATAAAGTTCAAGCTATCAAAGCAATGAAAATTGCTGGTGTACCATGTGTACCAGGTTCTGACGGTCCATTAACTGATGATGAAGTAGCAAACAAAGCCCATGCTAAACGTATTGGTTACCCTATTATCGTTAAAGCAGCCGGTGGTGGCGGTGGTCGTGGTATGCGCGTTGTGCGTAGCGAAGCAGAATTAGTAGACTCTATTGCGCTAACTAAAAAAGAAGCCGGTACTATATTCAAGAATGATATGGTTTACATGGAAAAGTTTCTTGAAAACCCACGTCATGTTGAAATTCAAATAATGGCTGACGGTAAAGGCGCTGCCATTCACTTAGGTGAACGTGATTGTTCAATGCAACGACGTCATCAAAAAGTAGTAGAAGAAGCTCCTGCACCGGGTATTACTCCTGAAATGCGCGCTAAAATTGGTGAACGTTGTTGCAAGGCTTGTATTGATATTAACTACCGCGGCGCCGGTACTTTTGAATTCTTGTATGAAAATGGTGAATTCTACTTCATTGAAATGAATACACGTATTCAGGTTGAGCATCCAGTAACTGAAATGATCACTGGTGTTGATTTGATCAAAGAGCAACTTCGTGTAGCTGCTGGCCAACCGTTATCTTATACTCAAGATGATATCAAGGTTTCAGGTCATTCTATTGAATGTCGTATTAATGCTGAAGACCCTCGTACATTTATTCCTTCACCAGGTAAAATTACGCGTTTTCATCCACCGGGTGGTTTAGGCGTACGTTGGGACTCTCATATTTATGCTGATTACTCTGTACCACCACATTATGACTCTATGATTGGCAAGCTAATTACTTGGGGTGATAACCGTGATGTAGCTATTGCACGTATGCGTAATGCTTTATCAGAGCTAGTGATTGATGGTATTAAAACGAATATAACTTTGCATCAAGATATTTTAAATGATCAAGGTTTTGTTAATGGCGGCGCTAACATTCATTATTTAGAGCACAAGTTAGCTGAACTTGACTAATACCAATTTAAATAATGAATCGACCAACTTAGAGATACGTAGCGAGCTTAGAACAAACAAAATGAGTTAAACATAGTTATTCTATATTTATTTCATTTTGTGAGGTTATCAGTTTGCTACGAAAATCCCGAAGGGCCAGTTTAAAAGGCTTACATGCGGTGTTATTGATTTTGACAAGGACGCTACATGGATGTAGCTTCTTAGTGAATGCAGGAGCACATTCTCCTGAATAACCATTCTCTTCAATCAATGCCTTGCCTCTAAGCCTTTTAATTCTCGCTAAGTGGTGCATTCATTAATTCAATTGGTATAACAAATACCCTTTTCGGTAATAGACAAAAGCTCTGCACATGCAGGGCTTTTTTGTTATTCTAGCCCCATAAAATAGTCTTCTTTATACCCAAGCTACTTGAAACTGGGGTATATATCTTTTGAGTTAACAATATCTATGTCAAATTCCTATAAAAAACCAATAGCTCCTGCAGATGATGACTGTTGTGGTGGTGGTGCCTGTAATCCTTGTGTTTGGGATCACTATTACACAGAATTACAAAAATGGCGTATTGAAGAAGCTAAAATTAGAGAGCAAGCAGAAATAGAAGCAAAAACTGATTAGTCAGTTGCTATAAATCGTATCAATAGGCTCACCTGTATTTTTTATATGGATTGTTACATAAAGATTTTCGTACATCAGTGGAATGCTGGTTACTCCATTTGTGAGTAATACATAAGGTTCACTTGATTTAAAACAGAAGCGCTATATTTTATATTTCATAAAATCTAGCAACATATATTAATTAATGGTGCCTAATAACTATAGTTCAGGTATAAAAAAAGTTTACAAAAAAAACAGAGTTTCTTTGTAAACTTTAATATAAAGATTTATAAGTTATATAGTTAGTGATTTAAACTATACAAAACAGGTCTGTGGTACTGATCAGAACGGTAATAACCAACAAAAAACAACAACCTTACCGAGTGAGTGAGTGGCGCACCTTAAAAAACAAGGATGTAACTAAGACTTGTAAAATCACATACCATACATAAAATCAAGTTTTGTATAAATAAAGCCTGATATTCAAGTTATTATCTACTTACCATACAAAAAATTTAGTTTTATTCCCTTTATTCTAGACTTCTCAAATACAAACTTAAACGAGAATATCTTGTTAGTTTTAGATTACACCTGGCCACCAACGCCTTTGAATTTCTCAATAAACGCGGCAATCTTCTGAAAAACCGTTTGCTTCTTAGTTTTAAATTGTGGGTTAAGTGGACTCATCTTAGGTAATGTAGAATTCAATTCAGTGCTATTTTCACTGGCATATTGGCGCTTCAACGAGGTCGATATATAGCGTTTAGCTTCATCTACATTCAAGCCCTCTGATTTAATTAGTTCATTCGCTTCACGCTTTTTCTCTGCTTGTGCGAACTTGAAGAAAGTATCAATGATGCTGGCTTTATCGCTAATATCATCCAAATTAGTTTTATTAATGAAATCAACTATTAAACCTTCCTTCGCTCTATTTCCTAAGCTAGCTCTAATTAAACGGCGTACCTCATCAATCAAATCAGACTTATTCTTGCTTTTCTTGTTATGCTCAAAAATCAATTCAAGAATATAGTCTAGGTTGATCTCTGGTGATTTAAGCAAGTCTACTTCAAAGACAACATCGTCCCAATCAACAGTTGATTTATCAGTGTCTTCAGCGGCTTTTTCTCTTCGCTGCCAATCGCCAATATCGTTATAAGTTGAGCGGTAATCTTGAACCTTGCGATCTGCAGGTAATCGAATCGTTTGCAATTCAGCTAGCTTTTTATCGTCTAAGTAATGTTCTTCTTTAAAGGCTTCAACCGCTTCTGTATCGCTAAGGTCGACTTCTTGTAGGGCTTTTAAACTAGCAAATTCATCATAGTTTTGAAGAACGTTTTCAACTCACAAATATTCGCCAAACAGCTTAGCGAAGTCTTTTTTATCTTTCTCTTTAACAATTTCATCTGGTTTTGGAAAACGCTGCTCTAGCTCACTAACTACCGCCATAAAGCCACGTCTTGCTTTACCTGTTACAACATCAGTAAAGCCTTCCATGTACTCCGCATAGCTTTTTTCTAACACTACATTTTTAGTGTTTTTATCACCAAAAAGAGTGATAGCATCCACTGTAGCCTTTTCTAAATGACGAAAGGTGACGATATTACCAAAGGTTTTGGTGGCATCATAAATACGGTTGGTGCGTGAATAGGCTTGCATCAAACCGTGATAGCGCAAGTTTTTGTCTACAAATAGCGTATTAAGTGTCGGGGCATCAAAACCAGTTAATAACATGCCAACAACAATCAATAAATCTATTTCTTTCGACTTAACCCGCTTAGCGAGATCTCGGTAATAATTTTGAAAGCCGTTACTGTCTAAGCTGAAATTGGTTTTGAATAAGCCGTTATAGTCCTCAATGGCTGCACTTAAAAACTCTTTTGCGCTACTGTTCATCGCTGACACATCAAAGCTTTCGTCTTCAATATCACCTACTGCGTCTTGCTCTTCGTTCGCTGCAAACGAAAAAATAGTTGCTACCCGTAATGGCCTGCTATCGTCTTTTTGTAGATTGTTCAGTGATTCATAATATAATTTAGCCGCATCAACACTGCTTACAGCAAACATGGCATTAAAGCCTTTTGCACCAGCTTGTTTGCGATGAGTTTTCTGGCGGAAGTTAGTCAATATATATTGAGAAATCTCTTTAATGCGTTCGGGGTGCATTAACGCTTTTTTGTTCTCTAATCCGTTAAGTTTTTTCTCGTCTTGTTCTGATTCTATTTCTTTGAATTTAGGGCGAACATCATTGTAATCCACCTTAAATTTCAGCACCTTTTCATCACGAATAGCATCGGTGATCACATACGAGTGTAACTCACGACCAAATACAGTGGCAGTTGTTTCAGCACCCAGTGCGTTTTGTGGGAAAATCGGTGTACCTGTAAAACCAAACTGATAAAACTTCTTAAACTTTTTCTTAAGGTTCTTTTGCGCTTCACCAAACTGGCTACGATGACATTCATCAAAAATAAACACAACCTGCTTATTAAAGATAGGTAAATCAGCTTCACCTTTAATCAAGTTATTTAACTTTTGGATGCTAGTTACCACGATTTTATTATCGTCTTTATCCAAATTTCGCTTTAATCCTGCGGTACTATCAGAGCCATTTACACTGTCAGGCGAAAAGCGTTGGTATTCCCTCATTGTTTGATAGTCTAAGTCTTTCCTATCTACCACAAAAAACACTTTGTCGATAAAGTCTAAATCAGTTGCCAATCGTGCTGACTTAAAGCTAGTCAACGTTTTACCTGAACCAGTGGTATGCCAGATAAATCCGCCGCTTTCTGGCTTACTCCATGTCTTACTTTGAAAAGAACTCTTTATCTTCCATAAAATTCGTTCACACGCGGCAATCTGGTATGGACGCATTACTAGCGAGGTATTGCTAACGTCAAACACCGAGTAACTAAGTAATACATTAAGTAAGGTGTTTTTCTGAAAGAACGTTGCGGTAAAATCTTTAAGGTCTTTGATCAGGTTATTATCAGACTTCGCCCAATTCATAGTGAAATCAAAGCTGTTTTTGTTACGCTGGGTAGTATTGGCAAAGTAGCGTGTGTCTGTACCGTTAGAAATCACAAATAGCTGAAGGTACTTAAACAGTGAGTTATCTGTATTAAAGCTTTCTTTGCTGTATCTGTGTATTTGGTTAAAGGCTTCACGAATGGCAACACCACGCTTTTTTAGCTCAACTTGCACCAAGGGTAAACCGTTCACCAATATAGTCACGTCATAGCGGTTAGCATGGCTGCCCGTTTGCTCAAATTGCTTGATCACCTGTACTTTATTGCGGGTGATATTTTGTTTATCCAGCAAGTAGATATTTTGTATGTGACCATCATCAAAAATAAAGTCATGAACGTAGTCATCGTGAAGCTTACGGGTTTTATCGACAACATTTTCACTTGGCTTATCTAAATACGTTTCAACAAAGCGTAGCCATTCACCTTCTGTAAATTCAACTTTATTCAAGGCTTGCAGCTGAACCCTTACATTAGCTAACATTACTTTTGTGTTAGTTAAGCTGGGTACAAACTCATAGCCTTGATTAACTAAATCTTCTACTAATTCATGCTCTAAATCGCTTTCGGTTTGGTAACCCTCGGCTACCTGCCATTCCTTGCTGTACTTGTCTAATACAATAAAGTTATTGGACTCCGCGATTGTTTTATAATTAGTCATTTTGTGCTTCCTGCTTCCAGTAGCTGTAATTATCTATCAAGTGCGTTAATAGAATATTAACTACGTTCTTTTCTTCTGGCCTTAGTTGCGCGGGTTGGATGTTTGCCAAGGTATCATGGCTAGAAAACTGAATAATTCTATTTAAATAAGCAACTCTGTTCTCTTCTGTATTGCCAGGTAATAGCTTTGACCACTTTTGATAACCTAAAAAACTAGCCGTTTTCTCATAGAGGTTACGTATCAAAATGAAATGGTGCCTTTCGATGCGCTGCTCCTCTATTACTAACTCAAGTTGTTTTTTAAGACCTAAGTGATAGAAAAAACTAGAATTTGAATCGCCATTTTTCTCTACAAGCGAAACGGTTTTATCTTCCGATGCCTCTAATAAGAAACATGACTTAGATTTCACCTCATTATGAAGGTAGTTGTAAAAGGTTGTATCGTGGGTAGATATAATGAATTTAATAGGAGAGGTACTTTTTTTAATCAATGAAGCCAAATCAACAGCAACTTGCATTAAATGATTTTCATCTAAAGAGCTCACAGGATCATCAATGTAAATATATTGAAGTTGATCAAACTGTTGAGTTCCTCTATTTTCGGGGGACTGATTTAATACATCAACTACTTGTTCGATAAGGCTAAGCATGATAGAAATAATTTCAACTGTAAAATTACAGCCTTGAATCACTATTTTAAAGCTATGGCAAGCCAGCAGGCAAAAAAGGATAACACTAGAACATTTGTTCTCGAAGATACCACCAACAATTCACAGGTAATTGGCTTCTACACCCTCACCATGACACCTATCGAATTAGAGAGCTTACCTCCGAGACTGCAAAAAAAGCATCAATCATCCACTTCAGGAGGTTTAATTGCGCGCCTTGGTGTTGATATAATGTACAAAGGTCAAGGTTTTGCTGAATGGTTATTAATTGACGCACTTGCCAAATTACTTGGCGCCAGTGATAGTGTCGCGTTTCCAGTAATTATTGTCGAGGCAAAAGATGACTCAAAGCATTTTTATGAAAAATATGGTTTTACCGCCTTTGAAGACGATGAAAGTAAACTATTTATCACCATTGCCGATGTCAGGGCGAGTTTAAGTAATCTCTAGCTATAACCATATGAATGTGACTAAGCTAGGGAGTTAAAGCTATGGCACTAATGCCCCCTTTATGTATGGACTCCACTTTTATCAACGACATATTAGACAGATGGGTAAGTTAAAAGTAGCTCTTAAATTTGTCCCAAATTCCTAATGATTCATTCGGAAAAAAATCAATTCCTAACCATGACTTTACTAAGTAGAGAAACACTAAAACAAAACCAAAGATGAATAAGCCCATAAAAAATATAAGTAAAAAAAACATAGTAAAGGCTATAAAACGTTCGGTAGGTAAAAGCCCTCTTCTATTTACCCCAACAAGAAACACAAGATAAAAACTCCAAGGCAGAAAAGGTAGTGCTAGTGTCGGCCTAAAATCAACATTGTGACTGCGCCAGTCTTGCGTAGTAATACTTTTTTGTAGAGCTTTACGCTGTTTATAAGTAAAACTTTCAGCTACAGACCTTTCCATACCGCTTAATAGCTGATTAACTTTTGAATTTTTATCTGCAGCTTTGATACGTTCCATATTGCCTCTATAATTCAAAGATGAATAATCGAATAAAATACAGTGTGAATAATAGGACCTATAATATTTTCCAATTAATGCTTAACCGAGGCATTACCAAAATAGCTCATCGCAAATTTTTCTAAACGACTAAATATGGTTTGGGGGAGAAACTTCAACCATGCACAATATAACGTCATGATTGTGCGGCCAGGCTCATGAAAAATAATTCTAAAATCACAATATATTGCTTGATGGATAAGCTTAAAAGCGGTTAGCTTGTTCTTAGATTGTATCGCTCGTCTTGCTAAATAACGAAGCTGATATGCTTTCGCTAAACTATAAAATTTCCTGAAAAAGCTACGGTCAGAATTTTTGTTTAACATTACGGCGTGTTGCCAACTCGCAAATTGCTTTTCTATATCGGCAGACAGCCCCCCGTCATTCACACGATAATAAGTTAAAGGCGTTTCAATTCCAGCAAACTGCCATTTGGTGGTGAGTGCTATTCGCGTCCATAATTCAATATCTTCTGATTGTCGTAAACTTTCATTAAAATACATTGTTCTATATTTATCCCTGCCAACACCAAAATACCCTACTTCAGATAACAAAGATCTTCGAATTACAGGGGCAGAGCCATTACCGATAGGATTACGACAAAATATATGCTGTTTGGTAATATTTTTAAGCTTAGGAAATTGCCCTACACCTAAAAGATCACCATCTTCACTGACAAATAACGAAGGACAATAACTGACTCCGACATTCGGGTTTTCAGATAAATGTTGAATGTGCATGGATAATTTATCGGGAGCCCAATAATCATCGGCGTCAAGCAAAGCGACATATATTCCACGTGCAGCATCTATACCGGTATTACGGGCACCCGATAAACCTCTATTAGATTGTTGAATGATCCTAATACGGGGGTCTGAAAATTTATTTACTATCTTTAAGGTATTATCAACACAACCATCATCGACTAAAATAAGTTCAAAATGATGGTAACTTTGCTCAAGAACACTGTTAATACTTTGCGCTATGTACTTCTCAACGTTATACATAGGGATAATGACCGATATAACGGGAATTGAATTAGCTTTCATGTGGTTTTTCTCCTGTTAAATATATTACTTAAGTTGTAAATTATTGGTTTACTAGCACTTATTAGATAGATGGAAAATAGGCAAAACAAACTACTAAGAAAGATCACAACGGCAAACTCCATAGGTTCACTTGGACTAAATACAATCATTGCTGAAAAACTAATTAATAGGCAAATTAAGCGAGTAATCGTTTCGTTATGGTATTGCTCTCTTGCTCTTTGAAAACAACAGATGATGTCTAGAAATAAATTAGGCAGAGCGACTAAGCAAAGTATTGTGATGATTGGGACAACTGAAATCCATTTTTCATCAAATAAAATGGGAACGTAAATGGGAGCTATAAGCGCTTGAACAATAAACAAACACCCGATTAACAAGGAAATCCCAAATATTATTTTTTGTTGCTCTAATAACTGTCCTTTACGTGCTAATTTACATAGATAGGGATACAAGGCGGCAATATAAACTTGGTTAATTGACTGACTTAAGCCAATCCCTGCATTTTTTGCAAAACTATAAAAACCAAAGAGCTCTGGTGTTAATAGCTTACCAGCAATAAACGTGTCCGCATAAAGCCTTATACCTCGTAAAAATTCAGTATTAAAAATTTTTCCTGAAGTTTGCAACATCTGATAGATAACAGATAATTTAAAGCCAATGCCATAAGATTTAACCGGTGAAAATGAAAAGAATAATAACCAACATATTGAGAAAGCAATTTTTCCTAAAGCTACCGCTAAAATATCGGCTCCTAATAAAGCTGCAATCGCGATAGTAACGTTTTCAATAATAACGCACAGTCCATTTCGTATACTGAACCAACGCATTTTATTTTCACGTTTTAATAAGGATATTTTTATACTGACCCAAGGATAAAAAAGATAAATAACAGCCATTATTTTTAATAAATCGGCGATATTATTATTATCATAAAGTGAAGATAAAAAGTCAGCAGAACTCCACTGCCCGATTGCTATGATTAGACAAATTCCCCACTGAATAAATATACCATTTTTAGCAAAACTTTCTATTTGATGGGGTTTACAGTTAATTAATTGACTACCCACACCCGCCCTGAGTAACAGTCCAAATACGTCATGAAATGCTAGAGCTAACATAGCGGTACCGTAGGAAAGGGGAGACAATTGAGCAGCAAGCACAATAATAGTGAAAATTCGGGATATTTTAGCTATGAACTCCGCACTGAGTAACCATACAGCATTTGATAATAGTCCGATAACAGAATTTAATTGTATTCTAAAAAATTTAATCAACGGCATTAGAACATTCCTGAATCATCGTTGCTTAGTAATTAACAAGATAACTTCAAGTTTCGTTCCAAGATTTAAATAATCTCAACACATTGATTAATATTATCTTTTATTTTTAACCAAGAATACTATCCGTAATAATTTGCACTATGAAAATAATTACAAGGACTATTTGCAAATTAAGAATAGTTTTACTCTATTGCCGATGTTTGCCATTACTGCATTTTTTTATATAGCGTTGAAGGGCTTACACCTAATTCACTTGCCGCTTTAACTATATTGTCCTGGCACATTTCAATCGCTTGCTCAATCGCTACTTTTTCAACTTCAGCAAGGGTAATAATTGATGAAGGTGATGTAGGCGTACTCTGACCGAATGTGCTTTGATTGCTAGTAATATTTGAAGAGGCAATGCTGTTGGTCTTTATGGTCGATGGAGAATCAACTTGTTTATATTGTCGTCCAAGTTGCTGAACGATAATATTTTCAGTGATGAGTGGCCCTTCAGACATAACGGTTGAGCTATGAATAATATTCATTAATTGGCGTACATTACCAGGCCATAAATACGATTTAACTAACTTCTCTGTACCCGAAGAAAAACCAGCAAATACCTTACCTTCAATTTCACTAAAGTGACTTAGAAAATATTCGGCCAATTGAACAATGTCATTATCACGCTCATTTAGTGGCGGTAAAGCAATGGAAATTACATTTAAGCGATAGAATAGATCTTCGCGTAATTTATGTTCAGTAATCGCCACTTGGGGATCTCTATTCGTTGCACTTATAAATCGAATATCTACTTTCTCTTCTTTTCCACTCCCCACCTTCCCCCCGTGTCAGAATAAAGAAGTTAAACGTGTTTATCCAACAGCCTATTTGCCAACATTTGAATACACTGAAACGGCTAATGGTGACTTGGTGATGTTTTATCATTCAAAACGTAAATTATGCTATCTTTCAGAAGGGCTAATTACAGGAGCGGCTAAACATTTTGAACAACATATCACAATTGAACACCCTGAATGTATGCATAACGGTGCAGAAAAATGCAAATTAGTAATATCTTTCAAGGATTAATATGAGTGAACTTGACCCTTACAAAACAGCTTATCTGCGTGAAAAAAAATCACGACAGCTAGCCGAGAAACTACTAGATGATAAGACACGTGATTTATACGATAGTGTTTTATCTCTAGAAGGTGTGGTTTCGGAGTTAAAGTCAACTCAGGCACAACTTCTTCAGTCAGCAAAAATGTCTTCGTTAGGGCAACTAACCGCTGGAATTGCCCATGAAATAAACAATCCCATTGCTTATGCTTACAGTAACCTCGTTAGTTTGTCTGAGAACATTACCGAGCTATTTAAGCTTGATAAAATCATACAAGACCATGTTCCAGAAAAAAATGATGCAAGTGTTGTACTCAGCCAATATCAATCTGTACGACAAGAAATTGATGCTGATTATTTGATAGCAGATATACCTAGCTTACTCGTAGATACCATCGAAGGCATTGATCGCGTAAAAAAATCGTCAATAATTTAAAGAAAATTTCATACAAAGGTGATGATGAATTCATTGCTTGTAGTGTAAACGACTGCATAAAAGATTGTTTAAAAGTTGCCAACAACGAATTAAAATATTCAATAGATATTAAATTAGATCTAACTGATTGTGAAAATATTATTGGTCAACCTTATGATTTAATTTAGGTATTTATGAATTTATTCATGAATACCTCATACGCCTGTGAATTGAATGGCCTATTAACGATTAGAACGGCTCAAGAAAATAATAATATCGTGGTCTTTATTAAAGATAATGGTAAAGGTATATCACCAGAAAACCTTTTAAAAGTCTTTGACCCTTTTTATACCACTAAAGCTGTTGGAGAAGGCACAGGTCTAGGTTTAGCCATTTCACATGGAATTATTGAAAAGCATAATGGAAAAATTGAAGTGCTAAGTGAGGTGAATGTAGGGACTTGTTTTAAAATAACACTGCCTCTTGCTTAATTGAGGCTAAAGTTACTCAATAGATTGATCAAGATCCCCCTAAGTATTACTTTTATTTACATACACGACAACGACTTAATCTACTCAATTAAAATCTTATCATTCCTACTTTTAATTCCTGAAATTCAAAAATAACTTCAAATATTTCATTATATTCAACGCCTGTAATAACGAATTAATTCTGAAAAATATTAAATTTATCAACAGTTTTCTTTTTGATTGAATGGAAATTCGCATTCTGCGATGTGGTAATGAGAATTAGCTCAGTTTATTTATAAATAACATGACAAAATAAACCTAACTCACTGAAATAATTTTAATTATAAAAATGGATTAGTTATTGCTTAACATCTAAAGAAACACAAAAGCATGATTAACGAGTTAACTGATTAGGTGAAGATTATGAAAAATAAAACATTAATATTGAGTATTGCGTTAAACGGGTATCAATGGTTCTATAAAAACCAACTCGCCTCACACTATCAATATGCACAAAGACACGGCTATGAGCATCAGGCAGTAACTCGTCCGTATGTTTCTGAGTTAGGCGTAGAGTGTTGTTGGCTTAAATTAACATTGATGCGAGCGGCTTTGTTGTCTGGATATGACAATGTATTGTTTTTGGACGCCGATACGATGGTTAATGCCAATTGCCCCGCCTTAACTGAAGTATTTCAAAATGGAAAGTTTATTTATATGGCAAAAGGATATTCTAACCGGTTTAACTCTGGTGTACTTATCGCTAGAAATAACGAACAAACAATAACTTGGCTTACTCGGGTTATTAACGCTCGTTTTAACGAAATAGAAAAGGAAAATGATGTTGGCTGGGGCGAGAATGGTCATGTCATTGAGTTAAGTAAGGGCGTAAACTTTATTGCAGAGCTCGATCAGAAATGGAATAACACGTTCAACTATCAGTTAAATGACTATATTCGTCACCATAATTGTGGACCTATGCGAACAGGCTTCATCAATAATTTTTTTCACAAAGTTGTTTTTTTCCTCTCTGCAAGAATATTAGCTTTCGTAAATCGTAATCAGCTATCTTCTGAGTATACAAATGTTGAAAGTGTCTTAACGAATGAAACAAATATGATTATATCGATTTACCCTAAACTCACCTCTTTCTAGAAATTCAAAATGAATTGCAAAATGATAATTTTATTATTATTTTGCAATAATCCTTCTCTATAACTTTATGACAAAAGCACAATTAATTACATAATCACATTAATAACAACAAGATAAAAATAAATAAACACATTGGTATATCTTAAGCAACATACGTGGTAACTAACAATAATTTAGGTTATCTGAAATGAAACAAACTAAACTTTCACTTCAAACAATGGCACAAGCCTTTAAGCACTATGGTTCAATTAAACAAACCTACAGTGGAACCAATATTGATCGCCCCTTAGCTGTTGTGCTTATTTTGATATTACTACCCTGCTTTCTTATCAATGCATTGATGGCTTTAATCACCGGAAAAAAGTTATTTTCAATGTTACGTCAGGCTGATGCTTTAAACAGACAAGTGATATTACATACTTTTAGCAGTGGTATTTGGGTAAAAACTGCAGTTCTATTTGACATTTACTCAGGAAAAATTTCTTTTTGCGGTATTCCTTTAACTCACCAACTTTCACCCGGCATACAATTTTGTATTATCAACCAAATTAAATGTAAAGCAGGATTATTCAGTTTGTATGATTTACATCGTAAAACGGGATTAACCATAATGAGTAAAGAGCAATTACTTGAACAGCAGCTTAATGGCAATGCTGCTGATTATTTATCGCTTATTATAAAAAGTTTTATGTCTGTTGTTTTTTATGGTCGAGCAATAAATAAATTTAAAAGATCTAAAGTCTTATCTTTATTTGGTTTAAACGTTAAAAACACCTCGTTGGCAGAAGCTGTTGACTGGATAACAGGCACACCGACACAAGCAAATAAAACTCAACTAGGTTTTTTTGTCAATGTACATTCAATCAACTTATCAATTAGCAACCCTGAATTTTTTAAGCAACTATCAAACGCGAATGCCTTATTTGCTGATGGCTCAGGCATGAGATTAGCAGCGAAAAAGGCTGGTTTTCTTCTTAATGGCAATAATAATGGAACAGACATGTTGCCTCACCTTTGTCGGAGCTGTGTTGAAAGTAAGCAATCTTTATATTTTTTTGGGGCACAACCGGGTGTAGCTAAACAAGCAGCAAATCAATTATGCAATCAATACCCAGGACTCAATATTGCGGGTACTGAACATGGCTTTAACAAAGAGAATAATGCCGATGAAATTATTGAATCAATAAATAACAGTGGGTGCGACATATTATTAGTGGCTATGGGCTCTCCAGTACAAGAGCAATGGTTACTAGAACATAGAGACAAATTACAATGTAAAACCGCATTAGCAGTAGGTGGACTGTTTGACTTTTATTCTGGCAATATTTCACGTTCACCACTGTGGTTAAGAGAAATAGGTATGGAATGGGTTTGGCGTTTAATACAAGAACCTCGTAATAAATTCAATCGTTATGTTATTGGTAATCCTCTTTTTTTATATAGAACTTACTTTCTTGGTTTAGTGAATACAGGAGCAAAATAATGACTATTCAAATTTTACAACAGGTTAAAAATAATGCTTCAGTTACTGGAACCCACAAAGCTATTGTTAAAAATTACAACCATAAAGGTATTCCGGTTATCTTACAACAAACCGTTGCGCTAATTGCCTTACTTTTAATTAGTCCCTTACTTTTATTGGTGCTCATTTTGATCAAAACTGAGAGCGCGGGTAAATCTTTATTCTCTCAAACAAGAGTGGGTGAAAATGGTCGGCATTTTAAAATGTATAAGTTCCGCTCTATGTACCTAAAAACAGACCCTAATTATAAAGAGCCAGATCCTACACAAAGCTCTCGTGAAGGCGTTTGTAAAAAGTATATTAATGATCCTAGAATTACCAAAATTGGCCAATTTATCAGAAAATATTCTATAGATGAGATCCCACAGTTATTTAATATTGTTAGAGGTGATATGTGTTTGGTAGGCCCTAGACCTGCATTATCCATTGAAACCTATGAGTATGATAATAACGTTCAAACTAGATTATTTACTAAACCAGGTCTAACAGGTTTATGGCAAGTTTCTGGTCGGGCAGATACTAATTTTGAACAGCAGTTACAGTTAGACAAAACGTATATTAAGCAGCAAAGTTTTTTAATGGATTGTAAAATAATAGCGCTCACCATCCCTGCGGTGTTAAGTGCAAAAGGTGCCTATTAGTATTTACAATTTCGGGTATCGACATTATTTAGAGATTAGTTGTTAACCTTTAAAGTGGATTGATAAAACCCATTATCAATTCACTTTTTAGTTTGTATTCCTACCTATTTCTGGCTACTTCCTGGTAAATAGCCTTTTGCAAAAGTGAAAAAACACATTGCACATTGCAAAAAACAATTTCTCTCCCCCTTACTAAAATAAATAAATACCATATAAAACAATAATTAATAAATAAAACATCTATTGGTACGTTACATGCAATTACTGTGTAGAGCGTTAACCTTGTCATGGAGAATATTATGCTGTATCAGACATTTAAAAATTATAAAACGATACCTGTGCTGGTTGCCTTGCTAGTAACTTTTGTTTTACCAAGCTGTGCTAAGCATTCTTCAGAAAACATGGATAAATCTGCACTTCGATTTTATGGCATGCCTGCAGATAATGGTGATGACTTTGTTCATGAGCAAGCACCCGATAGTGTTTTTGCTGAAGGCTTAAATTGTAGTCAATTTAAAGATATGGGCGCAGCATTAAATTATAGAACAGACAAGCCTATTAATTTAACGTCTAACAGTATTATAGCGACGGGAGAAAATGACCTTATACTGGCTCAAGGCTTAATATTAAGTCCTGGGGATTTAGTCGAAGTATTGATAGAAGATGGTGAAGGTTTTAACGGCCGTTATATTATTGATAACGCTGGATATGTAAAACTACCTTTGGTTGGCATTATAGAAGCAGGAGGCGCAACAACGAACACTTTAGAGGATAAGATTGAAATGGCGCTTGTTAGGGCTGAGATATTTCAACCCGCCAACGCAAGTGTCACGATACATGTGTTGAATTGGTCGTCTATATCCGTTTCTGTTGCTGGTGCTGTTTTTAATCCCGGTACCGTATTAATCAATAGAAAACCTAAGGGCGTTCAAAACTCTGAACATCTAGACGCTTATGGTGATTATTCAGCCACGCGTTTATTATCAGAAGCAATTAACAAAGCATCAGGTATTAGACCGGATGCTAAATTAGACCAAATAATTTTAATACGTAAAGGCTGGCAAGTACAAATAGATATGACTGGCATGTTAACTGGCGAATTGGTTAAAGATTATCCTTTAGTTGCTGGTGACCGAGTCATAGTGCCTAGTACCGGTTGCTTTCAAGCGCATTTAGTTAGACCAAGCCAAATTACCCCTAAAGGTTTTCGTGTATTTATATCTAACCTGATTGATTCAGCGGGCGATAATGCGAGTGCAGGTATTGGTAAATTTGCTACAAGTCTCCCCTATGGTACACGTTTACTTCAGGCTGCAGTTTCTGCTAATTGCGTGGGTGGTAAAGAGTGGACTAATGCATCACGTAG
Source organism: Colwellia sp. (assembly GCA_046710905.1). Taxonomy (GTDB): domain Bacteria; phylum Pseudomonadota; class Gammaproteobacteria; order Enterobacterales; family Alteromonadaceae; genus Colwellia. The sequence goes on along the minus strand of JBKEHN010000014.1, from coordinate 5,722 downwards.
AGTTGTGCTCTCAAGTAAAAATCCGATAACAGGTGAAACTCAAGTCATTGAACGTTCCGTTGAAGAGTTGATGACTATGCCTAATAAAGGACAAATTAATCCTTACCTTATGCCAAATGATGCGGTTGCTTGTTACGATTCTGACATTACCAATTACCGAGATATTGCAAAAGCCCTTACCGAACTTATTATTCCATTCAAATTATTGTAGGTGATGTATGAAGTACCCTATTGTTGCATTAACAAAGTTTGGATTATTTAGAGCACAAGCATACAGTGTATTGAAGCGGCCTTATTTGGTGGTCGCTTTAGCTTCTTATGTCATGGTTGCCCTACTTGTACTTATTTATTTAAATAACGCCCCCTCATTTACCAGTGATATGGAAATGGTATTGCCCGGCACTGGCAGTAGTAACAGTGTATCACTCGATAATGTTGGCCAAGTTGTCTCACAAACTCTTACACCTTTTTCTGGGGGTGGTTTTAACCCACGTGTTAATTATAAAGAAATGTTATCAAGTAGAGGCGTGAGATCGCGCGCTGCAAAAAGACTAAACATTTCGATCGAAGACCTTGGCAAGCCTAGAATTAAGCTTACCGAACAAACTTCAATTATTTCACTTGAGATGAGTGCTAATGGCAAAGAACTAGCACAAGAAAAAACGCTTGCGCTATATGAATCACTACAAGATGAACTAAATAACTTACGAGCTGACGAAGTATTACGTCGTGATCGAAGTATCAAGCAAGTGCTTGATCAATATAGAGAACGAATGAACATAACACGTAATGCTATTGTTGACTTTCAACAACGTTCTATTGTGGTGTCAACAGATCAAATGAACCAATTGGTGAGTACTCTTTCAGGTGTTAGAGAAAAGCACCTTTATGTGAAAGCTGAAGCAAAGCAATTACAAGAATATATGTATCAATTAAGTGAAGAGTTAGGTGTATCACCCAAATTAGCGGGACAAGCTTTTGCACTTCAATCCGATGTTGAATTTCGCGCGTACATTACTGAATTAAAAGAAAGCATCACCCAACTCGCAGAATACAGTTCACGGTGGGGAGTAAATCATCCAAAAGTTAAAGCACAACAAAAAAGATTAAATTTTACCCGTATAGCGATTAACGAAAGAAGCAGTCAAATGTACGGTGTGAATTCTAATGAAATATTTAATTCATTAAATTTAGAGTTAAACCCAAAACGTTCTGAATTATTTGCAGATTTAATTAACGCCTACGCAAAACAAAAAGGACAAGAGTCAATGTTGGAAGATTTAGGTCGTTCTGCACTCCATTTAGGCGACCAATTAAAAATTTATTCTCGAGAAATTGTTGAATTAGAACGTTTGCAAAGAGAATTTAACATGGCAGAAGCAATATTTACCTCTGCTGCTGCAAGACTTGAAGCGAGTAAATCAGATGTTTTTGCGTCTTATCCAGTACTGCAAATGCTAACAACGCCATCTTATCCGATGAAACAAAGTAGCCCTAAAAATATTATTGCTTTTATTAGCGCAATAACCGGGTTTATACTTATTACCTTAGGATTAATAATCTTATCGCAGCGTAATAAGTTAATTCAAATAATACTTAAAAAGGACTGAACTCGTTTCAGTAATTTTTATCCCGATTTAGCATTTATAATTAATCGCAAAATGAAAATAACCTTTTTGTTTTGCAATTCACTTACTTAATCCCTTCATCAAAAAAACCTTAAAAAGATAATAAACTTAAATATATCAATACGTTAAGTTTTACTGTACGTTTTGGCACAACTTTAGCTATACAAGGAGTAACACCACTGTTTTAGTCAATAGAAAAAGTAAGCTGAAATAACACACTATGTCTATTACTGTTTTTTAATAGCTCACATTTGGACTGAGGATCACATGACAACAAAACAACTTAATCCAAATTCTACTGAAGAAAAGCTGATCTGGTTCGGGTTAACACTCACCTATCCATTCTTTTTTTTCGGTGGTCTTTATATTATGGGTTCAGTGTTAGGTTGGATGATATTTGCAGTGGTGTTATTACGTTGGTATGTCAACGGTAAAGACAAGCATGCCGCTATTCCTGCCATTGTTTGGTTATGGGTAGTTGGTGGTTTTTTCATGTTATTAGCGTTACTTATTGGTCATTCAAATTGGGACTTAGGCTTGGCGAAAACAATTAAGTCATCTATTGGTTGGGCAAAGGGTTGGGCCCTTATGCCACTATTTTTATTTATTGGTGCATTCGTAGATATAAAGCCGCAATTAATTATTAGAGCCGTCTGCATTGTTTCATTCCATTCGTTGATTTTTGCTGTTATCACCATTGTTCTTTATAAGGCTGGCGTTCACGGGGACTTATTTATTTCACCTTTGAAAGTGATTGGTGGCCCTGGTGAAAAATTTTTTACCGTGAGTTTATTCGGTTTAAACTCTGAAACAGGCGCTGGACGTTGGAGATTTTTCACCCCATGGGCACCTGCAGCAGGTTTTATGGCATGTATATTTTTAATTTTTACTTGCCAAGAAAAAGATGTTTTTTGGCGTAATACGGGGTTATTAGGCAGCTTTGTAATGTCTTTGTTGTCTCAATCACGTGCTGGATGGGTTATTTATATCGCTTTAACACCGTTATGCTTTCTACATAAGCACTTTAAAAACCCGGTGTTGTTAATCATTATTGGTATAGCAATTCCTGCCATCATATTATTAAGTGAGCCTTTATTTAATTGGCTAAGCAATAGCTATTTAGACATTAAAGCGTCACGTCCTGAGTCCACACGCGTACGCAACACGTTAGAAGTATTAGCATTACAGCGCTGGGAATCTGAAGCGCCAATTTGGGGTCATGGCATTGTAGAAAAAGGTCCTAAAATTGTTGAAGGTATGCCGGTTGGCTCTCATCATAGTTGGTACGGATTGCTGTTTGTAAAAGGCATCGTAGGTTTATTAGGGCTCGCCATTCCTTTAGCTTTTACTTGCATTTATTTGTTCTGGAATAGCATAAAAAGCCAAATTTGTTATACCGCATCGTTAATGCTGATTGTTTTTATTTGTTACTCTTTTTTTGAAAACCTAGAAATTTTAAGTTTTATATACTGGCCAGCACTTTTATGGATTGGTATTGCACTTAACCCATTAAAATCGGAAGAGAAATATGTTTAAAAAATATGATGCGTATTTAGTCGGTTACTACGGCATGCGAAATAGTGGTGATGACGCCCTAATGTTTGCTACGGCTTGGGCCGCTAAAAACATCCTTGGATGTAAAAACACAAAAGTGGGTTTATATGGTGATTACACCCGAGAAACACAAAGTGATAACCAGCTGTCTTTAAAGTTTAATCAACAATTCCCTGGGCAAAACAGGTTACTACATTATAAAACCGCTATTCAGAGTAAACGTATCATTTTTGGTGGCGGCTCAGTGTTACATAGCGAAACTGACATCAATCTAAAAAGACAGTTAATGTCTTTAGCTAACCAGAAAAAAAGCTTAGCGGTAGGCGTTGGTATAGGTCCCTTTAACTCTGTTGCTGCTGAAAAGGCTTGCGCAAAATTTTTAAACGAATGTGGTTACGTCGGTGTTAGAGATAACGCTAGTTTAGCCATAGCACAAAGTATTGCCCCTCATGCAAACGTACATAAAACATTTGATTTGGCGCCATTGTTATTGTGTTCAAATCAATACAAACCAACGGTTAACGAACGCCAAGGTATTGCCTTAACCTTATGCTCAGTTGCCATTGATGCCATCGGCAAAACCGATACCACCAAAGAAGAAAAAAGAGTAGAACAATTTGTGCAATTAATCACCAAACTCTATGCACAAACCGGTGAGCCTATTACGCTGATAGAGTTTAACGGCCACAAGGTATTAGGTGATTGGAAAATCAATAACAACATTATTGCTCGTTTGGATAAAAATATTCAAGTGACCATCAAAAAATATGATCCAAACCCTATTGCGTTACTTAATAATCTTTCAGGCTATAAAGCTATTTTGAGTATGCGTTTACACGGGGCTATTCTGGGTTACTTAGCGAACACTCCTGTTTTATCTATCAACTATCACAGTAAATGCAAAGGCTGGTGCGAGGAAGTAGGTATGCCAGAAGACTATCAAATAGATTTATTTAACCTAAATATTGAAAAAATCGTTTCACAAATAACGGAGGGAGTTTCAACTAAATTTCAGCAACCTACTTTATCTGTAGACAGGGCTTTAACTAATTCTTTATCAAACTGGAGTATTCAAAATGAGCAACCTAAATTTTACAGTCGTTATTCCACTATTTAATAAAGCAGAACATATTTTAAGAACGCTAAAGAGTGTTACTTGGCAGAAGTACCCTGCAGCTGAGATTATTGTTATCGACGATGGTTCTACCGATGAAGGCCCTGCAATAGTTAAAAGTGCTAAGATGAAAAATTTGACATTGGTTCATCAAAAAAATCAGGGCGTCTCTGCGGCTCGTAATAATGGTGTTGCTTTAGCGAGTCATAAATATATTGCCTTTTTAGATGCTGATGACCAATGGTTACCCTTATTTTTAGACGAAGTTGCACGATTAATTGTTAAGTTTCCGCAAGCAAAGTTTTTTGGTACCCGCTATCAGATAGTCGAATCTGAAAACAACTATTGTGATGCTAAAATTAAACTCGGAAATATCAATCCAGAAGGTGTGATACTAGAGAACTATTTTAATATTGCATCACAAGGTAACTTACCTTTTACCATGTCTTCTATGGTAATTCAGCGTTCATTATTTGAGGAAATTGGTGGTTTTCCACTTGATGAACCTATTGGCGAGGACCAAGACTTGTTTTGTCGTGTTGCATTAAATGCTGACATTGCCTATTCACCTAATATTCATTCGTTCTACCATAAAGATGCGCAAAACCAAGCAAGCAAAAATAATATTCCATCAACTGAGTGCGGTTTTAGTATTCGTATAACTAAAGAAGCCAGAAAAGATTCTAAAAAACACAATACCGTACATATGCTTAAATACAGTGCCGCTCATTTATGCCACCTTGCAAAATTAAACATTGGCGATGGACACTTTGCACAAGCGAGAACATTGTTGTCAGACCCGCGTTGTAAATTAAAACCTAAACATTTAATAGGTCTTTACGGACTCTCATGGATTAAACAAACGAGTCAGTGGTTAACAAACTTCACTTATTACAAACAACTCTAAACAGTAGTTAATACCATTTAAATTTTGCGTTAAGGAGTATTACACATGAGAAGATTAGAATTGTTGGATTATGGTCGTTTTTTTGCCGCTATAATAGTGGTTTTATTCCATTATACCTTTAATGGGATAGCTAATGACAAAATTGACTCCTTAGAGCATATAGATTCACTTATTGAATTCACCAAATATGGACACCCCCCTGTGTTAGGATTGTTGTCGCCTCAATTAATTTTATAAATAAACAGGGTGCGGTAAGTTAAAGCAAGTGGATTATCAAAGGTATTCAAGTCAGTTTAAAGAAGCAATATTAACTAAGCTCAGTCAAAGTGGCTTGTCAGTTCGAAAGTTTGCAGAGCAAGAAGGCATTAACCTTTCAACCCTGTATAGTTGGCAAAAGCATTTTAATACCTCAGGTTTAAACGTGTCAAAAGTAAGTTCATCAGATAAGTGGTCAAGTGAGGAAAAGTTCTCAGTTGTACTGGAAACTGCCACACTATCGGAAGTTGAGTTAAATGAATA
>JBKEHN010000013.1:0-37879 GCA_046710905.1 Colwellia sp. | reverse complement strand
AAATGAACTGAAGCAATTGGTTTCGAGGAATCAGTTGTAATTGACTGCTTCTTGTTAAGCTTTCATTTATATAGTCCATACCCTTCAAAGGCACCTAATCGTGAATATCATCAGGAATATCATCAGGCATATCATTAATTATCGATAACAAGGTAACAGTGAAACGTTCCTTGGTTGGTCTGAGTTGTTGCCTTGGTAAAATTGATCAGTGTATAGGGCGATGAAGGTGATAAAGAGTAATACTACAGTTAGCCCGAGGGAAGTCATGTTAACTGATTTTCCTAAGAGGCTTTGTTCATTGATGATTTCATTTAACTCAGCGGTCCATTGATAACCTTGGCGTGGGTAAGTTTTAATGACATGGCTACCAAGTAAATCACCATTCTCTTTTATCTATTGTACTAAGACTTGTTCTTATACCAGGACACCGTAACAGACAGACGCTAATATTTGTTTAGTGACGATTTTAGTCTGATGAGCGATTAAGTATTTTAGCACTAATAACGTTTTTGCTCTGATATTCATGGTTTGACCATCTTTTATCAGCACACCAACAGTCAAGTTGAGCTCAATATTATTAAAAGTAAATCGTCTAAAAGGCCCGTTACAGCTTAGTTGAGGTTTAATTATTATAAATAAGCAGCTATGTTGGCTTAAATTAAATCTGAGTGTAACCAGCAGATGTTTTGCTTAATGATAAAGTGAACTAGGGTTGCTATCTTCATTAAACTTTTATTAGTTTACCTGATTGTTATCTGTTAACTAGGCTATTTTGCCATGTTACAAGCAACCGTCTTAGTAAAATAACTTGCTTTGCTCATAGCAGTCTATTAACGTATTGTTAAAAATGATTCTCAATTGAATTTAGATTTCATTTCGAACGTATATTCAAATAAATAAGGAAAATATATCATGGAAAATTTTGTTGAAGCTATTCTCACCAACCCAGTTGTCTGGCTTACTATAGTTGTTTTATATACGCTAAAAAAGGGGGTTTATTTTGTCCCACAAAACCGAGGTTATGTTATTTATACCCTAGGTAAGTACAGCAAAACCCTTTCAGCGGGTTTAAACTTTATCATCCCTTACGTGCAATCAGTTGCTGCGGATCGTAATTTAAAAGAACAATCCTTGGAAATTATTTCACAGCCAGCAATAACTAAAGATAATATTACCTTAGATATTGACGGTATTTTGTTTATGAAAGTTACTGATGCTTCAGCGGCGACCAATAACATCACTGATTATAAAATGTCAGTAGTACAACTTGCTATGACGAGTATGCGTAATGCTATTGGTTCAATGGAGTTAGATGATTGTTTTCAAAACCGTGATGCGATTAATGCACAAATCTTAAATTCAATGACAGAAGCCACAGCACCTTGGGGTGTAATGGTTACTCGCTATGAAATAAAAGATATTACGCCGCCACAAACTATCCGCGAAGATATGGAAAAACAAATGACCGCAGAGCGTGAAAAACGTTCAGTAATATTAACTGCAGAAGGGGTTAAAGTTGCCGCGATCACAGAAGCCGAAGGTCAGAAACAAGCGAGAGTATTAGATGCTGAAGCAGCTAAAGCTGAGCAAGTATTAGCAGCAGAAGCATCAAAAGAGTCACAAATTCTTGAAGCAACAGGTAAAGCGGAAGCGATACGCTTGGTAGCGGATGCCGATGCTAATGCGTTAGAAGTGATAGGTAATGCGGCGAATACTGAACAAGGTCACGCGGCGGTAATGCTAACGCTAGCACAAGATGCAATTACCGCGCATCAAGCCATTGCCAATGAAAGTACTGTGGTACTTACAGATGGTAAAACTGGTGAAAATATTGCTAATACAGTTGCGCAAGCGATTGCTGTGTCAAGTAGTTTGAAATTGTCTAACTAGGTCTTATTGTAGATCTATATTTTTGGCTATAAAGTCAAATATATAGATCTACTTTTCTTTTACCAAAGAGGTTCTATGCAATATTTTTTAGAAAATCCTGCTCATTTATGGTATCTAATTGCAGGTATTAGCTTTGTAGTTGAATTGAGTATTATGGGTTTAAGTGGCCCGTTACTCTTTTTTGCTATTGCTAGTTTGACTACGGGTATTTTAGTGAGTGTTGGTTTGGTCGATGGTTGGCAAGGTGAAATATTAACCGTTGGTCTTTTAACTGCTGTTTTTGCTGCTATTTTATGGAAACCATTAAAGTTATTGCAGAATTCAAAAGATAAAACTGATGATTCTAGCGATATGATAGGTTTACAAGTACCTGCAAGCGCTGAAATTAATGCCACAAGCGGTACCATTCGTTATTCAGGTATCGACTGGCAAGCACGTTTAGCTGATGAGGCGAATGGCGAGTGTATTAGTGATAGTAGTCAGTGTGAAATTGTTGGGATAACTGGTACTACCATGTTAGTTAAGGCATTAGCGTTTAAATAAATTATAACGCTAAGATATCTAGAAGTCCCAAATAAAACGACGCACTAGCGTCGTTTTTTGTGCTTTATTTTAGCTTAATCCACAGACGCTCATCGGTTAATAGTTCTTTGCTTTTATCAGATAATAAAGGATTATGCAGGGGAAACGACGTTCGGTTATTGACGTTAGCTTTAGATAAAATACCTGCAGTAATTTTATGATTTAGAAAAAATTGTTCAAATTGTCCTGATTCAAGTAATAGCGTCAAACCAAAAGATAAGCGTTGCTGTAGTGCCGAGTTGTGTTTATTAACAAAAAAGAATGTCGGGGCTGGATATTGCAGCATTAAATATTTTTCAACGGTAAGGTCTTTCTCTGTAGAAATTTCTAACCAAGGTTCATGTAGTGCTCGTGGAAAATAACTGAATCGGCCTTTTTTTAACATTTTAATTAAAGCAATATCATTACCTTTAATAACTTGAAAGTTGTTGGCTAACAAAATATCACTATCGGCCCAATTATGTGCTTGACCAAGGTCCATTTTTTTTAGCTCAGCTAACGATGTCTTTTTATTAAAAAGGTATTGTTTGTTTTTAGGAATAATAAAGATTCGATAGCCCATTAAGCCCTTTAATATAGGGAAATAAATGGCCTGAAGTTTATCTTCTAATCTTTGAGAAGTCATTCGCCAGGTTAAATCAATATACTCTTCACGTTGCAACATCATCGATGTTCTAGCTTCTGCCATTTCAACATTGACAGGCTGTAATTTGTAGTCGCCATAACGGGGTTTACTGACCTCAAGTGCTAGTGTTAATAAGTCAACAAAATAGCTTTGTTTACGGTCTGGGTATTTCTTTGATTCGACATAACGAACCAGATCTATTTCAGTAGCAAAGCCAACATTACTGATTAATGCCATGGTGATCAATAGTCGGCGGATGTTAGTTAGAACCATGAATCACATTGCAGTTTGTGGATAATAATAAATATTATTATAGCCTAAGTTGTTGAGTTGCGATGAGAATCTCGCAACTAAAAATAATGACTTAAATGACTATTTATATATTTTTTCAGCCCAACGGGCTAAACCTGCAGTGACACTACCAAAGTGATCACCCACTACAATAGGGACGTTTGGCATTTGTTGTTGTAAAAACTCACTCAATACTGGCGATTTTGCGGTACCACCGGTGACAAAAATTACTTCGGGTTGACACTGGGCTTGCTCTACTGCAGATTTCATTATATCGGCAATACTTTCTAGGGTACGTTTATTCGCTGTGCGTAATGTGTCTTTGCTAACATCGACATAAAGACTATCGCTAATATCAGTTAAGTCGATTGTTTGCTTATTTTGCTCTGAGAGAGCAATTTTAGCTTGCTCAGCGGCATTGACTAGTTGATAGCTTAGTTTATGATCGTGAACTGCCACTAAGCGTTCAATTATCGTTGTTTCTTTGGCATCACGTGATAACTGCAGTAAATCACGTCTATTTTTAGCACTGTAAAATTCTGTTTGCTCATTAATGTTATTAATCGCGAGCGCTTGATAAAAGCTACTGGTTGGCATCGGTTTACCTGTCTTTAATAAACTATTCATACCTAAACTCGGCATGATGCCTTGTAAGGCTAATTGAATGTCAAAGTCATTACCTGCAACGCGTAGACCTGCATGTGCGAGTAAATGGTCGTTACGATTATCGTTATCAGTAAAATTTGGACTCATGAGTAACATTGAACAATCACTGGTACCACCACCAATATCAACTACTAATACGCGTGTTTCTTTAGTTAATGAAGACTCAAATTCAAAACCAGCGGCAACAGGCTCATATTGAAATTCTACATCTTTAAAACCAATACGTTTTGCTGCGTTAGTTAATACGGCAATGGCTTGTCGGTTACTTTCTTCACCGTGTAATCCTTGAAAATTAATCGGTCGTCCAATTACCGTTTGCGTAACTTCTTTTTGTAAAACTTGCTCAGTAAGATTTTTAACATTACTCATCATACAAGCGACAATGTCTTCAAAAAATTGAATTTGTGCTGGTGCTAAACCGCCCGCGCCAAGAAATGATTTAGGTGATTTGATGTAATAACCTTCTTCGGGATCTTCAAGGTACTGCTTCAACGCCGTTTTACCAAAGAGTAAATCACTTGCGATACCATCAAATTTTAACTCACGCAGCGCTGATTGCCCTTTTTGTAGCTGATTTTTACGCTCAGTGAGAAAAGTAGTTTGTTGTGTGGCCGGTAACTGTTGAGAAAGCCAGTGAGTAATAACATCACGGCTTGGTGCATATAAATTTGAGGCTATATATGACTCATCACCTAATAAAGGAATAATGTATGGCTGACCATTGCGCATGGTGGCAACACCACAGTTAGATGTACCGTAATCGAAACCTATCATCATTAATACCTAAGAGAATACCTACTAGAAAAAGCCGCGTAGCATACTCAGTAACTAAGATAATCTCAAGGTCTAGGAGAAATTAATTTATAAATGCTTGATCTTCGACGTTAAGTTTTGAATTTAAGCGAAGCTGATGCAATAGCTTAAATCACTTGGTTGTGTTCGCTTTTCTAGGCAGTTAAAATAGTAAAAACTGTATTGAGAACTCATAATGAAATTAAGTAAAACGAATCAAAAAATTGATAATAATATTTGTAAAGCGTTGACCATTGCCTGTGAATCATCTTTGCATGAAGTTGCTGGTTTTGTTTGGTTAACCCATAGAGTGAATTATACTAATTTTCCTGCTAGCCTAGTGATTACCTGTGTGTTTAGTACTAATGAAGAAGTTACCGCGATGACAGTGCAACAGCAAGATGAAGTTTTGCGCTTGAGTATTCAAAAACAATTAGTAAAAGTGGGCGTAGTTGTTAAAAATATCAACCAGTGTGTTCGTTTTGATAGTGAAGAAGCTTGCCAGGTACAGCATCAAGGAGAGTGGGAAGCGCGTTTAGCATTGAGCATTGTAAAACAAAAAACTATGTCTCGACGGACTCACTAAGGATTAGTTAAGAAAAAGCCTAAGATATTTATAATCTTAGGCTTAATGACTATTTTTAACTGTTTATTATCTCTAATAGTATTAGTTAAACTCTAACCTGACCATCACCAAATACAACAAATTTCTCTGTCGTTAAAGCCTCTAAACCCATGGGTCCATAAGCATGTAGTTTACTGGTTGATATACCGATTTCAGAGCCTAAACCTAATTGATTGCCATCTGAAAAACGAGATGATGCATTAACCATTACAACCGAAGAGTTTATTTGGCGGACAAATTTTTGGGTCCGTGAAATATCTTGGCTTATAATGACTTCAGTATGATCAGAGCTAAATTCATTGATATGACTAATAGCTGAATCAAAGCTATTAACTACCTTAACCGCAATTTCTTGCGCTAAATACTCAGCTTTATAATCTTCTTCAGTTGCTAATTCAGCCTTGCTAAAATAGCCAAGACTGTCTTTACAAGCATGTATTTTTACTTGTGCTGCATCGTTAAGCGCTTTAGCCGCTAACGGTAAAAAACTAGCACTAATATCGCTATGTACCAAAACGGTTTCGAAGGCATTACAAGCACTCGGTTTTTGGGTTTTACCATTCACTAAAATATCGACGGCTTTATCTAAATTAGCGTTCTTATCTATGTATAAATGACAAACACCTTTGTAGTGTTGAATAACCGGAATACGACTGTTTTCACTAACATAACGGATCAAACCCTCACCACCACGTGGAATAACCAAATCAATAGTCTCGCTCTGCTGAAGTAAGTCTTCAATAACGCTACGGCTAGTATCAGGTACTACACTGACAATATTTTCATCAGTATCATGGGTGGTTAATACTTGATGTAAGCATTGAGCGATTGCTAAGTTAGAGTAAATAGCTTCAGAGCCACCACGTAAAATAACCGCATTTCCTGATTTAATACATAAAGCCGCGGCTTCAGCGGTAACATTAGGTCGTGCTTCGTAAATCATGGCAATAACACCAAGAGGAATACGCATTTTACCGACTTGAATACCATTTGGGCGTAATGATAATTTATCAATATCGCCAATAGGATCCGCTAAGGCGACAATTTCACGAATAGCAGCACTAATTTCTTTAATGCCTTTATCGTTTAGCACTAATCTATCTAACATGGCTTGCGATAAACCTTTTTCACGGCCCGCAGCAATATCCTTACTATTCTCTTCAATAATCATGTCGCTATTATTTTCAATAGCAGTAGCGATAGCATTTAATAGGGTATTTTTTTCGGTGCTGTTTAGTTGTGCTGCAACTCTGCTGGCTGCTTTAGCTTTTTTTGCCATAGTGGCGATATTAAAGTCGGTCATTTTATTACTCTTATCGAAAAATGTTAAAGTTGTTATGCGCTAGATTAGAAGATAACCATATCATCGCGATGTACAACCACATCACCATAGTCGTGGCCTAAAATAGTGATGATATCATTACTGTGTTTGCCCATAATTCGTTTCAAATCATAATGACTATATAAAGTAATGCCTTTGGCTATTACTTTATTATTTTGGGCATCGATAATATCAATGGCATCACCCGCTTTAAATCTATTAGTTACAGATTTTATACCTGCGGGTAATAAAGATGCGCCTTTATGAACCACGGCATTAACAGCGCCAGGGTCGAGCTTAATTTTACCTCGGCTTTTTAATGTGTGCTTAAGCCAGTGCTTTTTGGCGGTAATAATATTTTTATCTGCAGCAAAACGTGTACCTGGGTTTACTTTGGCTAAAAGAGAGCTAAATACCTCACTTTTAGTGCCGTTGATAATATAAGTATTAATACCGTGCTCAACGGCTTTTTCAGCGGCTTCTATTTTTGTTTTCATGCCTCCCATCGCCAGAGGATTACGGCTTGTACCAGCCATAGCATATATTTCATCAGTGATTTTCTCAATGTTGGGAATTAATACCGCATCGTCATTGATTTTTGGGTCTTTGGTGAATACACCATCAATATCACTTAATATGAATAAACTGTCAGCTTCACAGGCTTGGGCAACTAATGCAGCAAGATTATCATTATCGCCAATGGAGAGTGCTTTTGTAGTGACGGTATCATTCTCATTAACAATAGGTAGCACACCATTAGCCAATTGAATTTTGATGGTTTCTTGAATGCTAATAAAACGTTCTCTGTCAGCTAAATCATTTTGGGTAATGAGTATCTGACTACAAGGAACATCAAAAAATCGCTGCCAATTAGCCATCATTTGCATCTGACCTACGCTAGACATCGCTTTTTTAGTAGCTACAGAGAGAACTGGTGAACCATGCTGAATTACCGTACGGCCAGCGGCGACACCACCAGAGGATACTAAAATAACCTCTTTACCTTGTTGGTGACATGTGGTGATAAATTGTGCGATTGCTAATATGTATTGACCACTACAACCATCGCTAGTAGGTGCGACTAAAGCACTACCAACTTTGATTACAGCTCTATTAAAATCCATCTGTACTCCTATTATTATACTGGCTTAATTATGCAGTATTTTGATTAAAAACTCAATTATTAAAGAGAAATATTCACTTTGATCAGATGTAAAACATAGGTTTTCAGTCGCTTAATCGCCTATATATAGCAAACCATGAATTTTAGACGTTTATATCAGATGAAAATGTTAAATTAGTCTGTTATAAAATAAAAGTGATCGCTTTTTGTTCATGTAGTATTTTTAACGGATGACAGCTTTATAAAAATAAGTGTTGTGTGAACAGACAATAAAAAAATATAATTATTAGCTAAATCATGATTAAATAACGTTTATCGACTCATAGTTATTATCAAGATATGCTAAATTTTTTACCTGCCAAACTGATCGGCTTTTTATCCTTTTGCCTTTATACCCTTAATACACTATTTTGGCTGATGCCTATTTTAGTGTTTTCACTATTTAAAGCGTTAATTCCATTGCGTCTATCTAAAAAAATATTTAGTTACTTACTTGATTTAATGGCAAGTAATTGGGTTGCTACCAATAGCTTTATTCAAAAAATATTTACTAAAACTACTTTTGTGGTGACAGGATTAGAAGCGCTTAAAATTAATGACTGGTATTTGGTGCTAGCAAACCACCAAAGCTGGGTTGATATAGTGGTTTTACAGCGAGTTTTACATGGCAATATTCCATTTTTAAAATTCTTCTTAAAAAAAGAACTAATTTATGTACCACTATTGGGCTTGGCTTGGTGGGCACTAGACTTTCCTTTTATGAAACGATACAGCCAAGCTTTTTTGAAGCAAAACCCTCACTTACGTGGTAAAGATTTAGAAACAACTCGAAATGCCTGCGCTAAGTTTAAGCACAAGCCCGTTAGTGTGATGAATTTTATTGAAGGCACACGTTTTACCCAAAAAAAACATGACCAACAAGATTCTCCTTTCCAACATTTGTTGAAGCCTAAATCAGGTGGAATTTCTTTTGTGTTGGATGCTATGGGTGAGCATTTAACTAAAATTGTTGATGTGACTATTTATTATCCAGATGGTATTCCAAATTTTAGTGATTTTATTTACGGACAAGTGAAAAAGGTACACATTGATATTCAAATCTTCGATATTGCCAGTGAACTGGGTCATATCGATTTTTTAGATCGTAATGATAGAGTTGCTTTTCAAAAGTGGTTAACCCAATTTTGGCATGATAAAGATGCCCGACTTGAAAAGATGAGACGGTAATATTGATACTTTGCTATTAACTTTTGTTCGAGATAAAACGTTTTAATCGCGCCAGATATTGTGTAGCCTAGTTATTCTAAGCAAACTCTACTTAACAGAGAGTAAAACGGTGTTAGCTCATTCTTTCGGGTAGCGTTTGGTGATCGTTTTTACTGCGTTATCGCCTTTTATGTGGAATAACCAAATTCAAAGGCTCTACCTGTTATAAACACTTAACAAACGGCTATAAAAATAATAGCGAAAGATTAACCAGGCCTTATTTAAAGTGAAAAATAATATTTAGTACTGAATGTAACTGAGCTACCTCGCTTGGCGATAAGATGACAGGAGAACGACATGAATGAACTGATCAGTATTTGGTTAAGCGAACAAGGTCTTAAATCGCAATATATAGCCAGTAGCGCTATAGCAATAGGTGTTAGTTCAATTCTTTTGATTGCCAGCCTAAGTTATTACTTGGCTAAAAATCAACTGTTGAACTTGATGAATAAGCTTATTATAAATAGTAAAAACACCTGGGATGATGCCTTGATGGAGCATAATGTACTCAGTCGAATGACCATGTTATTACCATTTGTCTTAATACTCTTTTTAACACCCATCATGTTAGAGACTCGAAGTATATCGAGTACTTTACTTATTCTAGTAAGCAAGGTACTGCTTACCTTTCAAATCGCACGTTGTATTAGTGCCTTACTCAATGTGAGTAGAAGCATATATCACGAAAGTGCCCAACAACGATTTTTACCTTTAAACGCTATTATTCAAGTATTTAAGTTAGCATTATATTTAGTGGCTAGTATTGTCATTATTTCGCTGATTATTAATCGTTCACCTGTTTATCTATTAAGTGGTTTAGGTGCGTTGACTGCGGTTTTATTATTAGTTTTTCAAGATACCATTAAAGGCTTGGTTGCTAGTATTCAAATCTCAGCGAATAGAATGGTCGTTGCGGGTGATTGGGTTGAATTACCTAAATATGGTGCTGATGGCGACGTCCTAGAAATAGGGTTAAGTACGGTAAAAATTGAGAATTTTGATAAAACCATTACCACAGTTCCAACTTATGCACTGATTAGTGATTCTTTCAAAAACTGGCGCAATATGTATCATACGGGTGCGCGACGTATCAAGCGTACAATTATAATTGATATTGCTAGTATTGATTTTTATAGTGCGGAAAAAATAAACCAGCTAACTAATGCACATTTATTACAAGATTACCTGAGTGATAAAAAACAACAACTGGCGATAAGCGAACAAGGTGAAAGTAGTGATGAACTAGCTCAAACATTTAAATCAATGAATAATCGACAACTGACTAACATAGGGACGTTTCGTGCTTACATAACTAAGTATCTAAAACAAAACCCGCTAATTCGTGATGATTTAACCTGTATGGTCAGGCAACTATCTGCTACTCAGACAGGTTTACCACTTGAAATATACTGTTTTGCTAATACCACTGATTGGTTAGCTTATGAGGCTATTCAAGCGGATATTTTTGACCATCTTTTTGCCATTGCGCCACAGTTTGATTTACGTGTTTTTCAACATCCAAGCGGCTACGATTGGCAACAACATTGATAAAAAAGAGTATTTTAATGAAGTCAATTGAAGAACAATTAGCACGATATAAAAGTGTGCACTTAAATCAAACAAACATTAATACCCATTTTATTGGCGTGCCGTTAATCGTATTTGCGGTAACGCTGATGTTGAGTACTATTGCTTTTGAAATAATGATAGATGACATCTTGAGTACGCCATTGCTACTGAATTTCACTTTAGCCATGGTCCTTTTTGCCGTCATAGCAATTTATTATATCGCATTGCATCGCTTATTAGCTTTGGGCATGCTGGCTTATATCTTAGCTAATTTGTTTGTCGCACAATTATTCACTGATACCGAAGGGGTAATGTATATCGCGGTAGGAATATTTATCATTGGTTGGATTATTCAGTTTATTGGTCATTATTATGAAAAAGCTAAACCTGCTTTTGTTGATGATTTAAGCCAGTTTCTTATTGGACCATTATTTTTGATGGCTGAGGTATACTTTATACTAGGTTTAGAGTCGGTATTAGAAGCTCGTGTTACCTCATTAGCACTAGAAAAGCGTAAGGCATTAGAAAAGAAAAATCACTGTAAATAACGTTCATTAGGTACTGTTAGTCATATCGCTATCAATTTATCGCCATATTACAAATACTGAACTTATCTTTGCCTAATCACACCTTCTTGCATGGTTGAAGCGACTAATTGACCTTGTCGATCATATATTTGTCCTCTAACCAGCCCTCTACCATTACTGGCAGAAGGACTGTCCATACAGTAAAGCAACCAATCATCGAAGCGGAATGGACGATGAAACCACATAGCATGATCTATAGTGGCAATTTGAAAGTTTGGTTGCCAATGACTTGCGCCATGAGGTAATAATGCTGTCGGTAAAAAATGGAAATCCGATGTATAAGCCAACATATAGGTGTGTATACCTAAATCGTCAGATAAATCCCCGTTGGCTTTAATCCACATTTGGCTAGCAGAATTGGTTGGTGTTGGCTGTAACCAGTTATATTGTTGCACGGGACGCATATCAATAGGCATTTCAGCTAAAAACTTCTCACGCAATGACTCTGGGATATATTTTTGATTAGCCTTTATATAATCGGTAAATGATGACAAATCTTCAGGAGCCGCTACATGAGGCATGATATCTTGGTGATCAAATCCTGTTTCGGCATGTTGAAAAGATGCTGTCATATAAAAAATAGCCTTGCCCTTTTGTACTGCTTGTACCCTGCGAGTACTAAAGCTCGAGCCATCACGAATGACCTCAACTTCATAAACAACCGGCAAGCTAGCATCACCTGGTCGTAAAAAATAAGAATGCAATGAATGAACAAAACGATTAGCCGTGATTGTTTCTTGAGCAGCGGAAAGGGCTTGGCCCATAACTTGGCCGCCAAAAAGCGCTTTATACCCTAAGTCTTGGCTTTGTCCTCGATATATACCCTGCTCAATAACTTCTAATTTTAATAACGCTGACAATTCATCTAATACACGCGACATTTTTTACCTTACTTATCAAAGACTATTTGGCTAGACACTCATTAATACCAGAAGGTTATTGTAATGCCTATTGATGTTACATGCAAAGTAGGTTAAATTCTGAACAGAATATTAAGCAAATCATAATTAGATGTAAAAGGGAAAATTATGGCTGTAGTTATGCGAAGAGAAGACCTATTGGAGCGGCGAGTAGTAACTCAAAGAGACTACGATAACTTATGGGAAGAGCTAACGTTGGCACAGAAATTCGCTGTCAGTAACTTAAGGAAATTTGGTTATAAACTTAATTTCATTAGAGATTTTCATGATAGTCATTTAGCAGTGTTAAGCTGTAACGAGAATATCGTAGTGATTTCTAAAGGGGGAGAAATTAATACTCAGCCAAATATTAAAATTCGACTTTAAGCAAACAAGTTTGGAAAAAGCGCATAACGGCGCTTTTTTTGTGTCTTTTTTTTGCTTTTTAAGGTTTTTCACCTATTAATAACGTAAAATAGTGATAATTAATTAGTAAGAAAGTAATTGTAACTATGTCTCGTTCAAAAAAATCTAGAAAACCCGGTGGAGCACCTACAGCTAAGCCTAAGTTAAGTAAGCAAGAATTAGAAAAAGTTGAAAAACGTACCCGTAAAACAACAGGTAAAGTAGCGGGCAATCGTCAAAAAGAAGCCCAGCCAGATCAAACTGAGAGTCACCAGAAAGGCGCTAATAAAGATCCCCGTCTTGGTAATAAAACACCTATCGCCTTAGGTAAATTAATTACTCAAGCCGAAAAAGATAAAGCAGAAAAAGCAAAGCAAGCTAAAGCTAAACAAAAGAGCCTGAAATCAGCGCCTATTGCCAGTGTTCGTTTCATTGAAAATGTTGATGTTGAGTTATCTGAAAAGCAAGAAATTATTTCTGCAGCATTAACGCCAGAGCAAGAATTAGATGCAATTGAGCAAGATGAAACACTGCAAACAATTTTAGCGAAACAAGAAGACGATATTGCCTTAACGGAAGAAGAAATTAATTACTATAATGACATGATGGATCGCCATCAAGCATTGTCAGCTGAATTGGGTTTTGATGAAGAAGATGAATCTGATGATAGTGATGAATTAACAGGTAGTGGTAGTGAAGACGATTTATGGGATAAGTTAGATAGCCATGATTTATCAGACTTTCAAGATAAAGAGTAACTTCAATGAATAATTTTTGGCTTTATGTTTTGTTACTAGGCATTATTATTGTAATGGCGTTAGGGTTTTATGCAGGTAAGCTTTTAAAAAAACTAGCCCAGCAAAAAGCTCAACAGCAAAAAACTCAGATAGCTCAGCAACAGGCATTAAATAAGCACGACAAAAAAATATTCGATAGCGTGTTATTAATTACCCGTGCTATGCAGCAAGAGCAATGTGAATTTGATGAAGGCTGCTGGCGCCTATCGGTATTATTGTCTTCATTGAAAACATTAACAGTGTTACCTGTGCAATTCCCAGGTATTTTTGGCTTATACGATACTATTAAAGATCTTGCTATTCTAGACGGACGTAAAACGCTAACCAAAAAACAACGTATGCGTGAAGATTATCAACGCATGACGGCGTTAAATAAAACACACGATGAGATTATTACTGACTTAGATGAGCTTTATCACTTTACGACAGAGCAACTTAGTAACCTTAAAAGTTCTGTTAAAAATTAAAATCTAATTACAGGGTTATTCAACGCTGTTATTGCACTTGATCAATACCCTCAAATGGCAAAAGACTATAATGTTTTCGTTGACTAAATAAAACGGTACGAAAACATTAAAGTAAGTCGATTTTTTGATAATAAGCTATTAAATATAACATCAGCGGACCAAGATATAGCTCTTATCTAACAGCGTTATAATTTCATGATGATTTTATTCAAGCGATAGAAAAATCGTAAAACCAAGAATTATCACTTTACGTGTATATTATATTTTGTTGTGCGCTTTATTATTATGGTTGTAATAAAGTCATTACTCGTCATCGCGATAAAGCAGATACTCACCTTGAATATTTAGCACAAGAAATCACCCTACAAGTACTATTATTTTAATAATACACCGTTAAGCAATTATATTAGGGTGGTTATATATCAAGCTTTTTAAGGTACGTACAAATCAAAAAACTTATTTCTTTATTAAAAGAGAAATTTAATTTTTCTGATAAATTTGAAATGAGTAGTAAAATTGATCCTCGTGAAATTGAGATAGACTTAGCTGAGTACTAATATTCACTCGGGTGTAATCGTTTGAGCTTAGCTGTTCAAGATTTCGATTTGTAAGTACAACAGGCTATTAACCGGGTGCAGTCTACAGAATTCATTGGTGACTTTATTCAGCAGGCTAAAACGCTTGGTTTTAAGTCTATTAATATTGAGCTGATTTATGGCTTACCTCATCAAATACTTGAGCGTTTCGCTAAAATATTAGTAAAAGCACATCAGTGGGATGTTAAAGGTATCTCTCTATTTAGCTACGCGTACATATCAAGCCACTTTGCTGCACAGCGTAAATTACGCAATGAGTGGCTTACCATTAGTTGACTGAAAATTTTATCCCCAAACGTTCAAGCTTGGGGAGTAAAATAGCTTGTGATATACTATCGCAATAACCCTAGATTTCTCTCACTAATGGCTTCTCGCCAGCCGCCAACCATGCTGACTTCGCGTCAGTATTCTGATAAGGGCACTGTTCCTTAGTTTTACCACCTAGGCTAGCTTGATATCCATTAGAGTGCGCTCTACCCCATTTATCTCTTTTTTATCTTTTCATTTACGCCACCGGATAAATACCTCGTAATTATCTTATAAATTAATTGATAAACAAATTTATAATTCATCAATTACTTGCGGTCATCTCGTTACTCAATACTAGTATAGAGTGGCCAATTCCTAAATTTTATATTAAATTATTATGGTATGAAATTTAATCAACCGACGGGTTATTTAAGGGGATTTATTGAATTGATGCAAGTAAAAAAGTGTAATCTTAAGGAGGGCGTAAGATACCGATAAAATAAAAAGGAGTGTATAATTATTAACCTTAAAAGTTTGCCTTGGCAAAATAACTTGTTAGCAATAAGGTAACGTAAAGGGTTATTACTAGAGGTGATAACTGTACTGTTTTTATAGACAAAATTGTTCTAAAGAAATAAGAGGAGTTATTAATTATGTAATAAAGGTTGTAGCATATCTTCTAAACCATTAAGTTTTACCTCGTACATTAAGGCTAACTGTTGTCCTAATTTACCTGCGGGAAAACCTTTACTGTGAAACCAGACTAAATACGGTTCAGGCAGCTGTAATAGTTTTCTTCCAGCATATTTACCAAAAGGCATGGTTTGATTAATTGCTTCAATAAGTGCTTGTTGATTGTTTAACAAATTAAGTCCGTGTTTGTCATATTTATGCCATATTTATGTCACAAAATTTTCATTTGTGCTCATTATACTGATCCTATCTTAAAAGGTTAACAACTCAGTGTTAATCGTGTTAAAAATTTAGGGATGAATATGTCTATTATTAGAAAACGTAGTGCCGCTCACAAAGCTTATTTACCTGGTAATGTCCGTGATAATCAGTATATTTTAGCTGAGTTTAGTCTGACCGATGAGCTATTTGAGCAATTTTCACGGAAATATAGTGATTTAAAACCGCAGCCATTTTACGACTTCTATCAGCAGTTATCGGATATATTTTTTAAATTAACAGATGAAGTTGAATTAGAGAATTGTCAGTTTATTGCTAACGATAAGTTAGCACGCGTACGATATAGCCAAGAAATGCACCAATGGCAAACTAATCAACAAATACTCTTTTATTACAATCCACAAAGTCATCACCTTAAAAAGTCTTTTTTTGATGGCAGCAAACGCGCTAAAAAAATATGCTTACTCTTTTTGGCTACTGGCAAAGAAATACGTGTTAACTCCGCTAGTTTTCATAGTAAAGTTAGCCAACTTGTCGAAAAGTTTTGTCAAACTATTAAGCTAGATAAAAGCGATATTCGTCTGAGAGATCATCAGCACCTTACGTACGATCTGTTTGCTAAGCATAAGGGCTGTAATACCAGTCAAACACATAAGTTGCGTGAGATTAAAAAGCGTTATGCTAGTCAAGAAGTAACTATACCTACCTACCATAGTGCGATGAATTATGCGGTTGTTACCTTAAATATAAGTAATGAATTATTAAAACAAGTAGAAATAGATAGTCATTCAACAGACCCTTATAACCCGTTATACACTTACTTAACGGATATATTTACCATGGCAGCAAAACGTTATAACTTAAACAATGGTGCGCTGATTGCTAATGGGTTAGTACCTATTGTTAGATACAGTATCCATGAGATTGTTTCTCGAGTAGGTGAGTTACAGATGTTAGGCTATAACCCTGAACAAAGTCCATGCGGTATTGTTAGTAAATGGAGTTCGGGTGAATTAATAGATAGCGTACAGCTAATTTTTGTCGCTACGCCAGAAAATAACAGTGACTATGGTTTTGGTCGTTTTTTAAACCAAATTGAACAAGCAATGAAACTGATGGCTGTAGAGCTTGAAATTGAGCCGACTAAAGAGGAAATGGTGGTTAGATTTCATCAACACTTGGCCTATAACTATTAAACTCTAGTTATATTTATTCGCTGGTTTCATCTACTTCGATGATTTTAGCTTTACTGCCGTTGAGTGCCGCAAGAAGTGTTTGGTACGCTAAGTCCAAATTGATAAAGATAATTAGTAGTAATTGAATGACGATAGCAATATTACGTAGCGCAATAATCACCTCGATTTGACTCGTTCTTTTGAAAAATTTGACCATATATTTCTTAATGATTAAAGAGGAGTATAATGTCTGTAACCTCTAAGTATTAGTAAAAATTAACGAAGACATCGTAGCTTATTTAATAATAGAAAATGCTCAGTTAAATCATTAAATAAGGCAGTACGATAAATAACTGAACAACGCTACTAAAAATTACGACAAACTTTTATCCTAGTGGGAGATTATTTTTGATATATCGAAAGTACCTTTAATATGGTCAAGGCTATTATTACGACAAAATCGGCTTATATGGGCGGCTAAAGTGAAGCGCCAACCTATAAAGACCTTTGGACTGGAAATAGCGACCATGCGGAAGTTGTGCAATTAGCGTTTGATAGTCAGGTGATTAGCTTTAGAAAAATTTTAGAGATATTTTTTATCTTACACAATCCTACGCAGTTAAACCGTCAAGGCGATGATGTCGGAATACAGTATCGGTCTGAAATTTTTACTCATGATACCGAGTAACATCAGATAGCAGAATAAATTATTAAAGAAATGGATCAAGATCAGTTGTTTGATTATCCTATCGTGACCCAAATTAGTCGAGCGGTTAACTTTCACAGTGGTGAAGATTATCATCAGGGTTATTTTAAAAATAATCCTGAAAATTAATATTGCCAAGCCGTTTAGCGTATATGTTGGCTTGTTTACAAGACTTTACGATATGAGGAATAGCTCATCGTCTAGATGTGCGGCGACTTTTTATGCGGTTATAGTATTCATGACGTTTTGACTCAAACCACTCATAGCCAATGATAGTATTGTCTCTACTACGGCCTTGTTCGCGAGTAAAATAAATACAAAACTCATTAAAAGCTTTATAAATAAGGATACTTTTTTACTTTAGTAAAGTTTAGTCTTATTAGCATCATATATAGCATGATGATATTGGTAACTGGGCTTATTGCTTTTGTCTGGGGTTTGAAGGACACTTAAGGTTAAGCAAAAAATTAAATTTTTATATAAAAAAGCGCTAAACACCTTATGTTTAACGTTTTTTTTTCTTAGCGCCGCGTTATTTAAAACGCATAGACAAATCAATGGCGTTAACGTGTTTGGTTAGTGCGCCGCTTGAAATATAATCAACACCTGCTTGAGCATACTTTTGTAAAATTTCAATGGTCATATTGCCAGAGACTTCTAATTTTGCTTTACCACGTGTTGCTGTTACCGCTTGTTCTATCATTACTGGGGTGAAGTTATCCAGCATGATAATATCTGCACCAGCGTTCAATGCTTGTACAAGCTCGTCGAGTGATTCTACTTCAACTTCAACCGTTTTGTCGCTATGATTACTTTTAGCCGTGGTGACTGCTTGGCTAATACCACCACAAGCGGCGATATGGTTTTCTTTTATTAAAAAGGCATCAAATAAACCTATTCTATGATTTAGCCCTCCACCACAAAGCACGGCATATTTTTGTGCACTGCGTAATCCAGGTAAGGTTTTACGGGTATCAAGCAGTTTAGTATTAGTGCCAGCTAACTCTTTTACATACTTGCTAGTTAAGGTGGCAGTGCCTGATAAGGTTTGTAAAAAGTTTAATGCGACACGCTCACCTGTTAATAAGGTTCTGGCATCACCTTCAAGTTCAAAAAGCGTACTATTGGCGGCAACCGATTCACCATCATTAACAAACCACGTTATTTTGGTAGATGATATGCTTTTAGGTAAAGAGCTAGTTGCTTGTTCAGCCGTTCTATTTGAAGAGGCATCAAGTTGCTTAAATACCTCATTAACCCAAGCAATACCGCAGACTATACAATCTTCACGGGTAATAACCGTAGCAACCGCTTGCTCATTTTCAGGAATGAGCATGGCGGTAATATCTTGACTGGCTTGAGATATCTCATTATCAACGGCACCTAAATCTTCGCAAAGGGCCCAAGAGATAGTTTTGCTAATATCTTGCTTTAGTTTTTCTAATTGTGCATTAAGCATTGCTTTCTTCCTGTTACAGGGGATCCCGTAAGATTAGTTGTTTACCCGTTTGATAAAAATCGACTTGTTTTAGTGCACTCATGCCTAAAAGAATTTCATCTGTTTTCATTGCGGGATTAATATGAGCCGCGACATTATACAAGAAAATATTACCCAAGCTCAATTGCCCAATGTCAGTTTTATAGACAGTAATACTACCATTAGCTGTTTGAACTCGGTAACTTCCCTGAGCAACTAAACCTAATTGTTTAGCAATATGCGCAGGAATTGATACTTGCGTTGCCCCAGTATCAAGTAAAAAAGTTACTGGGGTTTCATTGATTGTGCCGCGGGTAACATAATGACCTTGGCGGTTTTGATCTAAAATCACTTCTGCTTGGCCACTATCAGTTAAACGTATTTCAGGGTGGCTATTCGGGTTGTACTGCTCATCAAGTACATCCTGAAATATAAACATTAATAATGCTAAGCCAATTATCCAGGCTATCCAGACGAATGTTCTGGCCATTTTGTTTGTTGGGTCAACTTCAGTCATACTAAGCAATCTTTGATTAAGGGGTTACTATTGTATGTTTTATCAAGTAAGCAAGAAAGTACTTCTACCAATTCGTATAAGAAAGTACTCGCTCAGCGAGAATTTAAAGGCTTATAGACAAGGCATTGATTGTAGGTAATGGTTATTCAAGAGAATATGCTACTGTATTCTCTAAGAAGCTACATCCGTGTAGCGTCCTTATCAAAATCAATAACGCAGTATATAATGCGTTAAAGCTTACCTTTTATGAACAGATCGAGCACCATGAGAACTTCTCAAAATATGCCTGATATAGAATAACTATAGCTACGTATTTCGATTGTCCTAATGTCGCCTATGCCGTTCTAAGGGTTATTTCTTTATACACAATGCTATTGCCTGTAACCTTATATACCAAACTTACTGCACCTATCAACACTATAAAATGAGAAATAAATGTTTGTTATTTCATCTGGCTGGCTAACACAAGCGCAACACCTACCGTCACCGTACTTTGCTCCACGTGAATTAGATGAAGAAATTAATTTATTAGTGGTTCATAATATTTCACTACCAGCAGGTCAATTTGATGGTCATTACATTAGTGACTTATTTCTTGGGCAGCTAGATTGTGATGCACATGCTAGTTTTAATGACTTAAGAGGCGTGGAAGTTTCAGCCCATTGTCTGATCCGCCGTGATGGTAGTGTAATTCAGTATGTCTCCTTCTATGATAAAGCTTGGCATGCAGGGGTTTCATCATTTAATCAGCGAGAACGCTGTAATGATTATTCTATTGGTATTGAATTAGAGGGTACAGATGATATCCCTTATACGGCGCAACAATACCAACAGTTAATTGCAGTAACACTTTGTTTGCAAATTAAATTTCCTGCTATTATCATAGGGAATATTGTGGGTCATTGTGATATTGCCCCGGTTAGAAAAACCGACCCAGGGTCTGTATTTGACTGGCCATACTTTTATCAGTGTTTGACTGAACAAGCGACAAGGAATAGCACCTAACATGAGTTTACTAAGTTTATTAATTGCCCTAGCAGCAGACAGAACCTTATCTGCAGAAATGTGGCGATTTAATTTTTATTATCAACACTATTTACATTTTTTTAGTAAAAACTTTACCGCTAAGCAAGGTACCATGGCTAGTGCCGTATTTATTATCTTACCCGTCATTTGCACTTACTTGTTGCTTGATATTATTAATAACTCGGTACTGCAATTATTGCTTTCTACCGTAATACTCCTTATTTGCTTTGGTTGCACTACTACGAGGAACAGTTATAAAAGTTATCTTATTTCTGCTTTTAGGGGAGAAGAAACGACTACCGAAATGCACCATCAACAATTATTAACAGATAAGAACTTGCCGAATATGGGCTTTGGTCAAGCACTTATTTGGTTAAATTATCGTTATTATATCGCTATTATGCTGTATTTCATCATTTTTGGTGCTGCAGGTGCGGTATTTTACCGTTTATTGACGACAGTTATTGAGCATAAAAAAGCACAGTGTATAGCGAGTGCTGCTGAGAAAAATGCTGAAGTACAGTCAACTTCGACAGAAGAGGTTAAAGATGAGTATGACGGCTTAGATGAGGTACCTCACGAAGGTAATATCGCTCCTAATATTATTAATGGCTGTCAAAGCCATCATGACGTGCTTTTTTGGGTAGATTGGCTACCTGTGCGTATCGCTTCATTTGGTTATATGTTTGTGGGTCATTTTTCTAAAGCGCTCCCTGTATGGTTAGAAAGTTTATTTGATAATAAAAAACCTACTCATCAAGTGCTGATAGATGTGGCAGAAAAATCGGAAGATATCATGGTAAACGAAGACGATTGCACAGCAGAGCCTTGTTTACTTGTAAGGCTAGCAAAACGTAATGTGTTACTGGTGCTTGCGGTTATCTCAATATTAACGCTTGCAGGCTTTCTTAACTAATACAGCTTAATTAAATGAATGGTCTGACCATTCGTTTAATCTTACTTAATGCGCTAACAATAGATAGAAATATCTGTTATTAACGCATATAAACCTTGCTTAAATACTACCCATCAACTAAATTTACTTGTCAAAAGTAGCTGGATTTGCTACTTTATTGTCTTGAAAGTCATTGGTCTTACCAATTTACCAAGATTCAAACAGGTGTATTAATCACTCATTCGTCTCTGTATTACCATGGAAATAGCTAGCTAAATTACTTTTATAAATGTGAAGGTAACGGCAAATAAATCAATGAAAGCATCAAAAAGCACTGGGCGAGTAAAGCCACAGAAGTTAGCTGATATTATTTTAGCACAACTTGAAGCCATGATAATTGAAGGGAGTTTACAGCCTGGTGAGAAATTATTACCTGAGCGTGAACTTGCGCTGCAATTTGAAGTCTCAAGGCCGTCATTACGTGAAGCGATACAGAAGTTAGAGGCTAAAGGTTTGGTGACGCGTAAACAAGGTGGAGGCACTTTTGTGAGTAACAATTTACTCAGTGGTTTTTCCGATCCATTGTTTGAATTAATGTCGAACAATAATGAATCACAATTTGACTTATTAGAGTTTCGTCACGGTATTGAAGGCATGGCTTCGTACTATGCTGCTATGCGCGGCACACCAGCAGATTTTGAACAGATTCAAGCAAAGCATAATGAAATTGGTAATAGCCAGCTAGAAAAAGGCGAAGATGACTTTCGTGGTGAAGCAGAAGCAGTTGTTGAATTTCATTTAGCTATTTGTGCAGCGTCACATAATGCGGTGATATTACAGCTTGCTCGTAGTATGTCATCACTATTAGCCGATAACATTGCACAAAATTTAACAGTATTGGCGAAACGTCCTGATATTTTTAGCAAGATTACCGATTATAGAAAGCGTTTGCTCAATGCCATTATCAGTGGTGAACCACAAAAAGCGTGGGGAGCAAGTCATCGACACTTAGCCTTTATCGAAGAAATATTACTGAAGTCGACACAAGAAAACAGTCGCATGGAAAGATCAATGCGACGCATGTAGACAAGACAGTGGTGAGTGGCAAAAGGCGTCGGTAACAGTCATAGACACTTAGCGTCTATTGAAGACATATTACGGCTCTTTGAAAGACAAGCACACAAGCAAACAGTCGCATGGAAAGATCAATGCGACGCATGTAGACAAGACAGTGGTGAGTGGCAACAGGCGTCGGTAACAGTCATAGACACTTAGCGTCTATTGAAGAAATATTACGGCTCTTTGAAAGACAAGCACACAAGAAAACAGTCGCATAGAACGTTCGATGCGACGCATGTAAACGAATTATGCGCAAAGTGCACCGAGTAGAAAAAGAAATTAGCAGATTAAAAAAAGAATAGTTAACACCTTTAATTTTATACATTTATTAAAATTTTTATTAAACATCTATCAAAAAACAAAGTATTGGAGACTAAACAATATGTCAGATCTACCAAATATCGATATTGATTCAGCAGAAACCCAAGAGTGGTTAGAGTCATTAGAGTCAGTATTAGAAAATGAAGGCCCAGAACGTGCCCATCAACTATTAGAAACGTTAATTGAACGTGCGCGTCGTGGCGGTACTCATTTACCGTTTAACGCCACTACAGCATATGTAAATACTATTCCACCAGGTCAAGAGCCTCATATGCCTGCGGACCAAACGATTGAATCACGTATCCGTGCTGCAATTCGTTGGAATGCGTTAGTATTAGTATTACGTGCCTCTAAAAAAGATTTAGAACTTGGCGGCCATATTGGTAGTTTTGCCTCTTCATCTACTCTATATGATGTGGGTTTTAACCACTTTTTTAAAGCGGCATCTGAAATTGATGGCGGAGATTTCATTTTTGCTCAAGGTCATATTTCCCCTGGTATTTATTCTCGTGCCTTCATGGAAGGTCGTTTAACTGAAGAGCAAATGAATAACTTCCGTCAAGAGTGTGATGGTAAAGGTTTATCTTCGTACCCGCATCCTCATTTGATGAAAGATTTCTGGCAGTTTCCGACAGTATCTATGGGCTTAGGTCCATTACAAGCTATTTATACTGCACGTTTCTTAAAATACTTAACTGACCGTGGTATTAAAGATTGTTCAGGCCAACGTGTTTACTGTTTCCTAGGTGATGGTGAGACTGATGAGCCAGAATCATTAGGTGCTATCGGTTTAGCATCGCGTGAGGGTTTAGATAACTTAACGTTTATCGTTAACTGTAACTTACAGCGTTTAGATGGACCTGTACGTGGTAATGGTAAAATTATCCAAGAACTTGAAGGTACATTCCGTGGCGCAGGCTGGGAAGTAGTAAAAGTTATTTGGGGTTCTTACTGGGATTCACTCATTGCCCGTGATACTTCAGGTAAATTACTGCAGTTAATGAACGAAACAGTTGATGGTGAATACCAAAACTGTAAAGCGAAAGGTGGTAAGTACACCCGCGAAAATTTCTTTAACAAGTACCCTGAAACGAAAGCGATGGTTGCTAACATGTCAGATGCAGATATCTGGCGTTTAAACCGTGGTGGTCATGATCCCGTTAAAGTTTATGCAGCTTATGAAAAAGCAAAAAATACTAAAGGTCGTCCAACAGTAATCTTAGCTAAAACAGTGAAAGGTTTCGGTTTAGGCGCTTCAGGTGAAGCATTAAATATTGCCCATAACGTTAAGAAAATGGACGTTGAGTCAATCAAACATTACCGTGATCGTTTCAATATTCCGGTAAGTGATGATGATATTGCTGATTTACCTTTCTACAAATTCCCTGAAGATAGCGAAGAATTTAAGTACATGAAAGCCCGTCGCGAAGCGCTGGGTGGTTCATTACCAGCACGTCGTGTTCAAGCGGAAGAGCAACTTGAAATTCCAGCACTTAAAATCTTTGATCCTATTTTAAAAGGTTCTGGTGATCGTCAAGTATCATCAACAATGACTTTTGTACGTGTACTTAATAGCTTATTAAAAGATAAGAAGATTGGTAAGCGTATCGTACCTATTATTCCTGATGAAGCGCGTACTTTTGGTATGGAAGGCTTATTCCGCCAAGTTGGTATTTATGCAAGTGAAGGTCAAAAGTATGTTCCACAAGATGCTGACCAAGTTGCTTATTACCGTGAAGACCAAAAAGGCCAAGTTTTACAAGAAGGTATTAACGAATTAGGTGCTATGGCATCTTGGGTTGCTGCAGGTACGTCTTATTCTACTTGTAACGCGGTAACTATTCCGTTTTATATTTACTACTCAATGTTTGGTTTCCAACGTGTTGGCGATTTAGCATGGGCCGCTGGTGATAGCCAAGCACGTGGTTTCTTATTAGGAGCTACGGCAGGTAGAACAACACTTAATGGTGAAGGTCTTCAACATCAAGATGGTCACTCACATGTACAGGCAGCTTTAATTCCTAACTGTGTTAGTTATGATCCAACTTACGGTTATGAAATTGCTGTTATCGTGCGTGAAGGTTTACGTCGTATGTATGAAGAGAATGAAAACGTCTTCTTCTACTTAACGCTAATGAATGAAAACTATCAACATCCAGCAATGCCAACGAGTAAAACAGTTGAAGCAGAAATTATTAAAGGTATTTATCAGCTTGAACAAGTTGCTCCTACGAAAGCAATCGCTAATGTTCAGTTATTAGGCTCAGGTACTATCTTAGAGAAAGTACGTGAAGCGGCACAAATCCTTACTAATGATTTCAATATCTCAAGTGATGTTTATTCAGTAACTTCGTTTAACGAACTAGGCCGTGACGGTCAAGACGTAACGCGTTGGAACATGCTTCACCCAGAAAGTGAGCCGCGTGTACCCTACATTACACAAATTATTACTAAAGATGCAGGGCCTGCAATTGCAGCAACTGATTACATTAAAAACTACTCAGGTCAAGTACGTGCCTACATTGATACTGAATACCGTTGTTTAGGTACTGATGGTTTTGGTCGTAGTGATAGTCGTGCAAACTTACGTACTCACTTTGAAGTAAGCGCTGCTTACATTGTTGTTGCGGCATTGTTTGAATTAGCGAATCGTGGTGAAGTTAAACGTTCAGTAGTAACAGAAGCCATTAAACGCTTTGATATTGATACTGAAAAACTTAACCCACTTTACGCATAATTAGCGGCTAGAAAAGGAAAGTACTATGTCTATTGAAAAAATCCTAGTCCCTGATGTTGGTGGCGATGAAGTTGAAATTATCGAAATCTGTTTTGCTGTTGGCGACACGCTTGAAGCTGATGAGGGTATTATTACTGTCGAAACTGATAAAGCCTCTATGGATATTCCTGCCCCATTTGCTGGTAAGCTTGTTAGCTTAACCGTTAATATTGGTGATAAAATTAAAGAAGGCGATATCATTGCAGAAATGGAAAGCGCCGAAATTGAGAACGCTTCGGCTGTTGCTCCAGTAGAAGAGGCACCTACTGTTATTGAAACGCCTGTAGTTGAAACAACAGTAACAGCGCCTGTTGAAGCTGTTCCAGCGGTAGCTGTTGCTACTGCCTCGCAAGTCATTGATATCGCGGTACCTGACATCGGTGAAGATGGCGAAGTTGATGTTATCGAGATATTAGTTAGCGTTGGTGATGTGATTGAAGAAGAAGATGGTTTAATTACCCTTGAAACTGATAAAGCGACCATGGATGTACCATCAACGCATGCTGGTACTGTTAAAGAAATATTTATCAATAATGGTGACAAAGTCAAGCAAGGTTCACTGGTAATCAAGCTTGAAACTGCTGGTGGTGTTGTATCTGCACCAGTAGCTGTAGCGCCAGTAGCTCCTGTCGCTGCTACTCCGGCTCCAACTGTTACTGCAACAACAGCACCTACGGCTTCACCAGTACCACATCATCCACAAGCGGGTAACGTCAACAAAGGAACTATTTATACGTCACCTTCAATTCGTCGTCTTGCACGTGAATTTGGTGTTGATTTAAGTGTTGTTAAAGGCACTGGTCGTAAAGGCCGTATCTTGAAAGAAGATGTACAATCATTCGTCAAGTATGAACTGTCACGCCCGAAAGCGAATGCCGGTAGTGCTGTTGCTAGCGGTGAAGGTGGCTTACAAGTTGTTAGTGCTAAAGCGATTGATTTCTCTAAATTTGGTGAAATTGAAACGAAAGCATTAACGCGTATTCAGAAGATTTCTGGGCCATTTTTACATCGTAACTGGGTAACAATTCCGCATGTTACTCAATTTGATGAAGCTGATATCACTAACGTTGAAGCATTTCGTAAAGAACAAAACGTTGTTTGTGAAAAACAAAAGCTTGGTTTTAAAATTACGCCATTAGTCTTTATCTTAAAAGCTGCTGCTGATGCATTACGTACGTTCCCAACGTTTAATTCAAGCTTGAGTGAAGACGGTGAAAGCTTAATTATTAAGAAATATATTCACATAGGTGTTGCGGTTGATACACCTAATGGTTTAGTTGTTCCAGTAGTACGTGATGTTGACCAAAAGGGTATTCATCAGTTATCTCGTGAATTACTTGAAATCAGTATGAAAGCGCGTGATGGCAAATTAAAAGCTCAAGACATGCAAGGTGGTTGTTTCACTATTTCGAGTCTTGGCGGTATTGGTGGTACGGCATTTACGCCTATCGTTAATGCTCCAGAAGTAGCTATTTTAGGTGTTTCTAAATCAGAAATGAAACCTAAATGGAATGGTAAAGATTTTGAACCTAAGCTAATGCTACCATTATCTATGTCATATGATCATCGTGTCATTGATGGTGCGTTAGCAGCACGATTCACTGTGCATTTAGCTAGTGTTATGTCTGACATTCGTAAATTGATACTTTAGTCAATATTGTCTAATTAAAGTTGGCGAAATTCTATATATAAGAGTAGAATTTCGCCCATAAAAATACTTACACAGAACAACAGTTTTTAATGAGGAATTTATGAGTAACGATATCAAAACTCAAGTAGTAGTATTAGGTTCAGGTCCTGGCGGCTATTCTGCAGCATTTCGTGCAGCAGATTTAGGTTTAGATGTAGTATTAGTTGAAAGCCGTAAAACATTAGGTGGCGTTTGTTTGAACGTGGGTTGTATCCCATCAAAAGCATTACTGCATGTTGCTAAAGTAATTGACGATGCCGCTGCGATGGCTTCACACGGTGTTACTTTTGGTAAGCCAGAAATAGATTTAACTAAGATTCGTGATTGGAAAGAAGGCGTAGTAGCTCAACTTACTGGTGGTTTAGGCGGCATGTCTAAAGCACGTCAAGTAACGACAGTTTATGGTTATGGTAAATTTACTTCAGATAAAACTATTGAAGTTGAAGGTAATGACGGCGTTAAAACCACGGTTACTTTTGATAACGCTATTATCGCAGCAGGTTCTTCAGTAATTGACTTACCCTTTATTCCTAACGATGATCCACGCGTTATTGACTCTACTGGTGCATTAGAGCTTGAAGATATACCTGCTGAAATGTTGGTACTTGGTGGTGGTATTATCGGTCTAGAAATGGGTACTGTTTACGCTGCATTAGGCTCTAAAGTATCTGTTGTTGAGTTTGCTGACCAATTAGTACCAGCCGCTGATAAAGATATTGTTAAAGTTTATAACAATTATAATAAGAAAAAATTCAACATCATGTTGTCTACTAAAGTTGTTGCGGTTGAAGCGAGAGATGACGGTTTATATGTTACTTTTGAAGGTCAAAAGGCGCCAACTGAACAAGTACGTTATGATAAAATTTTAGTTGCTGTTGGTCGTAAGCCAAACGGTCATTTAGTTGCTGCTGATCAAGCAGGTGTAAATGTTGATGAGCGTGGCTTCATTAGTGTAACGAACGAACTTCGTACTAACGTGCCACACATCTTCGCTATTGGCGATGTTGTTGGTCAACCGATGCTTGCACATAAAGCTGTTCATGAGGCACATTGTGCTGCTGAAGTGATTTCAGGTAAGAAGCATACCTTTGAACCACGTTGTATCCCTTCAGTCGCTTACACAGATCCAGAAATGGCTTGGGTTGGTGTAACTGAATTTGAAGCAAAAGAGCAAGGTTTAAATATCGAAATTGCTAACTTCCCTTGGGCTGCTTCTGGCCGTGCTATCGCGTCTGCACGTACTGAAGGTAAAACTAAGTTAATCTTCGAAAAAGAAACAGGTCGTATACTTGGTGGTGCTATTGTTGGTATCAATGCGGGTGAAATGCTTGGTGAAATTTGTTTAGCTATTGAAATGGGCGCTGATGCAGAAGATATTGGTTTAACTATCCATGCTCACCCAACGTTAAACGAATCAATTGGCTTAGCAGCAGAGATCTTTGAAGGTTCAATCACCGATTTACCTAACGTTAAAGCAGTTAAGAAAAAGAAATAAGAGTAAAAATTTAATAGATTAATCTATTAAAAAGCCAGTTACTTGCGTAAAGTAACTGGCTTTTTTATTGGTTTAGAATATTTAGGACAGGCCGCTTGTTAAGTTGATTAATAAATAAACGGAGTTACTCATTTACATAATCCTATCTATCTAATAATGTGATTTTTCAATAACAATAACCTAATGGTCATCCTCTATCGTTTATTTATCTTCTTTATAATACAAACTAATAGGTATTGCTAAACAGCTAGCAAGAAATGCCTCTGCATATTGTTTACCTTTGCCTTTGTACTTCCAGCCTAGTGTGAGCGCTATTTGTGTTGGTCTAAAATTGGCACTATTGGTTTGCTCTTTAGTAAAGGGGTACTCAACGCCATTACCTTCCATTAGTGAATCTTCAGAAAGCGGATTTCGTTCTACAGTAGATAAAGTTTGTGCTCTTTCTGAGAAATCGACAAAAAAGCTGACTGATGCTTGGCAATAATCAAAACGCGTCTTTTTAGCCGTTAACATACTTTCTTCTTCTGTCATTAAACGTCGCCTTTGACCTACAGGAGCTTCTTCTTTGAGCTTTTTTCTGATGATTTTGTGAAATTTTGAATAAGGGTTATCCATCAGGGCTAACTTAGTATGTATCGCTGGCCATTCCTGCAGAGCTAGCTTTTGTTTATATTCAGTGAGCACTTCAGGGCTCATATCTGCTGTTATTGATACAGCGTTTGCCATGGTACTAAATAGAGTTAGCACGCTCAGTCCTGATAAAGTTATCATGCCAATGAATGGTACTGCTTTTTTGTAGTTGGCAGCTTTAACTTTATGGTCAACTTTACGCTTATCATTAGTTAAAAGACTACCGAATAAGTATTGACAGGAAAAAAAATTATACGTTAGCATACTATTATTCTTCTTCTTCTTATTTATTTTACCACCAATAGTTCTCTATTGGATTAATGAAAGCCTATTCGTACTGTGCGTAACTAAAGTAACAGTCAGTTAAGTATCTGTTTTTATGACGTTGTATTAAAGCCGGTTTAACCAGAGAGTTAATATTTACAACGTTATCAAGTCAGTATTGTGAAACATTTTGTTATAAAAGTACAAAAAATTAATTTATTTTGACAGATTATAATACTCGTTCCTGACGATGAGTCACCATCTTTTTTCATATTTAAGCCGGTATGGTAATTTATAATCAGTGGTTGATGAAATTTAGTGTTTAAAATACCATTAAATTTATGGAAACTACTTTCTCATTAGAAGAATTGTTCTTAAATTTTTTATTTATACTTAGCTTAATTATTATCCTAATATACTCGTTATTAAACTGATCTCAACAGTTAACAGGACAATAACTATGATAACTGAAACAACTAAATCAATACTCCAATATATCCTGGTTACTGTATGTTTTTTCTCACTGGTAGCTTTTGCTGGGCCTAGGCAAGTGGTGCTAGGTCAAGCGCAAACCGAGTAGGATTTTGATCATCAAATACAATTTAAAAAAACTCAATTTGATGAAAATTACTATCAATTAGAAGTTATTTCAAATAATGAAGGTAATTTCCAGCGTTTATCAGCTTTTTTATTACGCCAAAGTTACTTAATTTGTAGCCAGTACGGTTATAAATTAGAGCTAATAAAGGGCGTTGAAAGTTTCGACTTTCTGGGGTATCAGCTAATTTAATCATGCCCAACTTAACAGCTAAACTTCAGTGTTTAATCAAATAATAATGCTAGCAGTAACTGTGGACTGATGTTTCATCTAAGAGGTTTGTATGAAGATAAAAAAAGGGTTACTTAACTTAATTTAAATAAGTTAAGTAACCCTTTTTTGTTTTACTTTATTTTATTTAGCTATTATACCACTGTAATCGGTACTGCAGGTGCAGTGTATTTAGTAGTCATCTCATGTGTAGGAGGTGCGAATCGAGTTAAATCGATACCTTCTACTGCTGACTTATACTCTTCGATTGTCGGGAAACGACCTAGCATAGTTGAAAGTACAACTAATGGTGTAGAGCCAAGCAGTGATTCACCTTTTTTCTCTGCAGTATCAGCAACAACACGACCTTGGAATAAACGGGTGGATGTTGCAATAACCGTGTCACCAGGTTCAGCTTTTTCTTGGTTACCCATACATAAGTTACAGCCTGGACGTTCAAGATACATGATGTTTTCGTATTTAGTACGCGCAGCATTTTTAGGTACAGCATCGTCAAATTCAAAACCTGAATATTTTTGTAAAATATCCCAATCGCCTTCAGCTTTAAGCTCATCAACAATGTTGTACGTTGGTGGTGCAACAACTAATGGTGCTTTAAATTCTATTTTATTACCTTGTGCTTCCATATTACGGAACATTTGCGCGATGATTTGCATATCACCTTTATGAACCATACAAGAGCCAACAAAGCCTAAATCTACAGATTTGCCACCGTAGTATGAAACAGGGCGAATAACATCATGGGTGTAACGTTTAGATGCGTCTTCGTTGTTTACATCGGGATCAGCAATCATTGGCTGGTCGATAACATCTAAATCAATCACCACTTCTGCGTAGTAGGTAGCGTTATCATCTGGTGCTAATGCAGGCGTTTCACCTGATTTAATGCCTTCGATACGTTTGTCAGCTAAGGCGATTAAACCATTAAGTGTTTTCGCTTCGTTTTCCATACCCTTGTTGATCATGATTTGGATACGGCTCTTAGCAAGCTCAAGTGATTTAATTAACGTTTCATCTTCAGAAATACAGATAGACGCTTTAGCTTTCATTTCGGCAGACCAATCTGTAAAGGTAAATGCTTGGTCAGCTAATAACGTACCGATATGTACTTCAATGATACGACCTTGGAAGACGTTTTCACCACCAAATTGCTTAAGCATTTGCGCTTGAGTAGCGTGCACTACATCACGGAAATCCATGTGGTCTTGCATATTACCTTTAAAAGTAACTTTGACAGACTCAGGAATTGGCATAGCAGACTCACCTGTGGCTAGTGCGATTGCCACCGTACCCGAATCAGCACCAAAGGCGACACCTTTAGACATACGTGTATGTGAATCACCACCAATGATGATAGCGCGGTCATCAACCGTAATATCATTTAATACTTTATGAATAACGTCAGTCATTGCATGGTATTCGCCCTTAGGATCACGTGCTGTGATAAGACCGAATTTATTCATGAATGCCATAAGCTTAGGAATGTTGGCTTTAGCTTTGCTATCCCAAACAGACGCTGTATGACAACCCGACTGGTATGCACCATCAACCAATGGAGAGATAGTTGAAGCAGCCATCGCTTCAAGTTCTTGACAAGTCATAGGACCTGTTGTGTCTTGAGAGCCAACAATATTTACTTTAACGCGAACATCAGAACCAGCGTGTAATGGTGTTGCAGATGTTACACCAACAGCGTTGTTATTAAATATTTTTTCAACGGCCGTTAAACCTTGACCTTCATGTGAAATTTCTTTTGACGTTGCATAGACAGGTGGTGTTGCTACGCCAAGTGTTTGTGCAGCGAAGGTTTGTAATTTCTTACCAAATGTTACCGCGTAAGAGCCACCAGCTTTCATGAATTCTACTTTCTGTGGTGTAAAGGCTGACGATATATCCGCAAGCTCTTTGTCACCCTTGTATAATTTCTTCGCTTTGGTATCAATAGTTAACACAGTACCCGTTGCTACTGAGTACGCTTCTTCTAAAATTGCATCACCATTTGCATCAACAACGGCGTTGCCACTTGCATCTACTTTCTTAACCCAGTTTTTAAGGTCAAGACCAATACCGCCAGTAACATCAACGGTCGTTAAGAAGATTGGAGAAATACCATTAGTACCAGCAACTACCGGTGCAATGTTAATAAATGGTACGTATGGGCTTGCTTTTTTACCGGCCAATAGTGCAACATTATTAACACCCGACATACGAGATGAACCAACACCCATAGTACCCTTTTCAGCAATTAACATCACTTTCGCATTAGGATACTTAACTTGTAATGCTAGTATTTCTGCTTGAGCTTCTGGTGTGCTCATGCATTGGCCATGTAATTCACGGTCAGCACGAGAATGGGCTTGATGACCTGGAGAAAGTAAATCAGTTGAGATATCGCCTTCACCGGCAATATAAGTAACAACTTCAACTTTTTCTTCCACATTAGATAATTTTGTGAAGAACTCAGCTTGTGCATAGCTTTCTAAAATTTCTTTTGCAAGTACATTACCTGCTTTAAACGCTACTTCAAGACGTGCTGTATCTGCGTCGTACAAGAACACTTGAGTTTTTAATACTTCTACTGCTGCTTTGGCTACTGATGCGTCATTCGCTGGTGTCAGGTCAGCAAGTGCTAAATCAAGCAGCACTACAATTGAAGGGCCGCCTTTCATATGTGATAACAATTCAAAAGCAAACGTAGGTGTAATTTCAGCTACTACTGATTCACCTAAGATGATTTCTTTTAGGAAAGTAGCTTTTATACCAGCAGCACTAGTTGTGCCAGGTAAGGTGTTATAAATAAAAAAGTTAAGTGAGTCAGCTCTATACTCATTTCCTGGATCTTTAATTTGAGTAATAATTTCAGATAATAACTCAGCGCCATCAATTGGCAAAGGAGCCAATCCTAGATCATTCTTACGACTTTCAATTTCTTTAATGTACTCTAAATATAGACTCATTCGATACTCTCTCAGACAATTATAATATGCTAATAACATTGTAATTAGCATGGATATGTAGCATAGACAAATTTTTCCTCTATTTTACCTGATTTTCTATGTACTACTAATCATTTGGTTAAATAAGCACTATTCATACTGTGTATAGCAGGTAGAAGATGTAGTTATAGTAGTTATGTTTCTTTGCTCGAAACACTTTCTCACAGTGATGTTAACTAACTATTTTCTTGATACCTAGGTCTAATAATTATCATCTATATTTACTGATATAGTCATCAATATAAATGATTATTATAGCCCATTAACTTCTTAATCAATCTTGCTC
This sequence comes from Colwellia sp., assembly GCA_046710905.1. Taxonomy (GTDB): domain Bacteria; phylum Pseudomonadota; class Gammaproteobacteria; order Enterobacterales; family Alteromonadaceae; genus Colwellia. The sequence continues at coordinate 4,015 of JBKEHN010000013.1, read as the reverse complement.
GTACTTTATCGATAATTAGTTTCCAATCTATATTTAAAAACTGTAACCATACATTGCTCAATAAGTGAGCTATGTTCATTATTAAATAATTCTGCTAAAATGTGCCACCCTAAAACGTGACCAATATTACGTTTTGATTATTTATCTATAGCACTGGATTTACGTTCCAGCTAGTTCAATGGAGAGACCATGAGTTTGTCAGAAAAAAAGTTATCACCATCAGTTACATCACTAATTACTTCAAAAAAATTGCTGACTAACACTATTACTATTTGCTCGTTATATAAGTTTGTTCGTTTGGATGCATTTGAAGCATTACGTGAGCCATTATCAAATAAAATGGTCAGTGCTAATATTAAAGGGACTTTATTATTAGCAGCAGAGGGTATCAACGGCACTATTGCTGGCTCACAAGTAGGTATTAATAAGGTAATGACTTTTCTAAGTGAGCAGCCTGGTTTAGACAATATTTCTCATAAAGAATCTTACAGTAACGACAATCCATTTCATCGTACTAAAGTGAAATTGAAAAAAGAAATTGTCACTATGGGTATTGAAGGTATTGATCCAAACCAAGTGGTTGGTACTTATGTGAAGCCAAAAGATTGGAATGCTTTAATTGCTGATCCTGAAGTGCTACTGGTCGATACACGTAACGATTACGAGATTGAAATTGGTACTTTTAAAAATGCCGTTAACCCGAATACCGAAACCTTTCGTGAATTCCCTGCTTACGTAGCAAAGAATTTAGATAAAAATAAGCACAAGAAAGTTGCCATGTATTGTACCGGCGGTATTCGTTGTGAGAAATCTACCGCCTACTTAAAAGAGCAAGGCTTTGAAGAGGTTTATCATCTTGAAGGCGGTATTTTAAAATACCTTGAAGAAGTACCAAGCACGGAAACGATGTGGGAAGGGGAGTGCTTTGTTTTTGATGGTCGTGTTGCGGTTAATCATGAGTTAGAGCAAGGCCAATACGACCAATGCTTTGCTTGTCGGTTCCCGTTAACAGAAGCTGAAAAAGAAAGTGAGTATTACGTTAAAGGCGTAAGTTGTCATCGTTGTCATGACAAGGTTACCGACGAACAACGTAATCGCTATGTCGAACGTCAACGCCAAATTACCTTAGCTGAAAAGCGTGGTGAAAGCCACATAGGTGGTGATATTCAACACATCATAGAAGAACGTCGTCAAGAAAAAAGTGATAAAAAAGCGAAACAATCTACTAAATAAAGTCTACTTCTCGTAGTAAAAGAATTATATAAAAAACGCCAGTTTAAATTTCAAGCTGGCGTTTTTTATTGTCCTGAAACGGACTAAATATTATGAGTATTGTTTTAGTTAGCATGTTTTGTATAATGATTGGGAGCTTTAGTTTACAAGCTTCGCCATATCACGTATGACCGCCATATTGCTTATAACGTGCAGATTGTATATTCTTGCTGCAATCACAACCTAGTTGTTTTACACGAGATTAAAAATGAAAAAACTATTAACCGTTACAGCGGTATCACTTGTGGCATCAATGTCGCTATCAATACCGGTAAGCGCTAATGCGCAAAACACTAGCGAAGTGTTTACCGTTGGAAAGCTAAACCAATTGAACCAACTACACGATGTCACTTTGTCTCCTCAAGGTGATGTCCTTGTTTATGGTGTAAAAAAAGGTAGCAGCTCAACAGATAATCATTTATATAGACAAAATATTAAAACAGGTGAAATCACTCAACTAACTAGTCATGAAAAGCCAGAAAGTAATGTTGTTTGGGCTGACGATGGAAAATCTATTTATTTTCTTTCATCACGTAGTGGTACTAGCCAAATTTGGCAACAAGCTTTACGCGAAAAAACAGCTAAACAAATATCGGATTTCCCTGTAAGCATTAACGGCTTTAAATTATCTAAAAATGGGCAAGTATTTGCTTTGTCTTTTACTGTTAAACCAGGCTGTGCAACATTAACTTGTACTGTTGATGCTAAGAAAGCGGATAAAGAGAAGAAGTATAATATCCGTGCTTATGATCAATTGATGGTTCGTCACTGGGATACCTGGGCAACAGAATATAAAGAGCATTTATTTGTTGGTTATCTAAATAAAGACGGTCAGCTTAAGCACGTGCAAGATATTATGCCAAACTGGCAACGTAATTTTGCGGGTATGAGCCAAGTAAGTATTCACCCTGATGCGACATTCTTAGCCTTTTCCGCAAAAGACTCATCAAGTAAAGACAAAGCTAAAAATCATGCTTGGACAACTAACTTTGATATTTTCGAAGTCGCTTTACCTAAAGTCATAGCAGATGAAGTTATTGCTTATACATTGACTAATATTACCAAACAGAATAAAGCATGGGACTCAAGCCCAGTGTATTCATCTAACGGTCGATTTCTCGCTTATAAAGCAATGATAACACCAGGTTATGAAGCGGATAAGTTTACCTTACAGTTACGTGATAGCAGAACAGGAAAAACCCGTGCTGTTGCGAGTGATTGGGATCGTTCAATTAGTAGCTTAGCTTTTTCACCAGATAACAAGTCAGTTTACGTAGTAGCGCAAGATCTTGGTCAAAAAAGTATTTTCTCTATTACCCCTGAATTTGATGAAGTACGTAGCATTTATAATATTGGTAGCGCCGGTAATATCTCAAGCCATGATAATAAAGTTTACTTCACTCGCCATACGTTAAATTCACCGCAAGATATCTTTTCGATTGATAATCATGGTGATGATTTAGTCCAATTAACGCATATTAATAAAGATAAGCTTGGCACAGTAAAGTTTGCTGACTACCAACAATTTAACTTTAAAGGTTGGAATAATGAAACTGTGCACGGATATTGGTTGAAGCCAGTTAATTTTGAAGAAGATAAAAAATATCCAATCGCCTTTTTAGTACATGGTGGCCCGCAAGGTAGTTTTGGTAACATGTTCCATTACCGCTGGAATGCTCAATTATGGGCAGCACAGGGGTATGGTGTTGTTATGGTCGACTTCCACGGCTCTACTGGTTATGGTCAAGAATTTACCCATTCAATCAGTCGTGATTGGGGGGGTAAACCGTTGATAGATTTACAAAAAGGTCTAGAGTTTATTGTAAAAGACCAACCTTGGTTAGATGGCGATAATGCTTGTGCATTAGGTGCATCTTACGGTGGTTACATGATGAACTGGATTGCCGGAAACTGGCCTACTGGTTTTAAATGTTTGATCAATCACGCTGGTTTATACGATATGCCAAGCTTTTATCAATCTACAGAAGAGTTATGGTTCCCTGAATATGATCTGGGTGGTCCTTCTTGGGGTAAAGAAAGTGCTGACTCTAAAGATAGTGATAAAGTAAAGATAAGTCCTGATTACGCTAAATTTAACCCATCTGCTTATGTTAATAATTGGCAGACACCTATGTTAGTGATTCAAGGTGAGTTAGATTATCGTGTACCGTACGCGCAAAGTTTAGCTGCCTTTACGACCTTACAGCGCAAAGGCATTGAGAGTCGTTTAGTGATGTTCCCAGATGAAGATCATCATATTCGTAAACCTGAAAATTTAGTGGTTTGGTACGACGAAGTATTTACATGGTTAGAAAAATATACTCAAGAATAATCATTGAAAAGTAAAACAACAAAGGCACATTAACTTAGGTTAAGGTGCCTTTGTTGTCATTTATTAGTGATTGATTATCCAAGTTATTAAGTAGTCTGCACGAAAAATCTCTTTAAAATCTTACTTCGTGGTAGGTTTTCCCTGATATTTTTCTCGGTTTTCCACACGTATTTTTTCAATAGTACCGTCTGATAACGATTTTGCTAAGACTTGGGACAGTTTATTTGCGAAACGTTTAGCTTTTGAGTGTTTAGAAATAGCAATATAACTATTGATTGTCTTATTATATTGATAATCCGCTATGGTCAATTTATTTTGATACTCTGCTGTTGATAACAAAGGTAGTACTGATTCTTCTCTCTCTAAAAAAGTATCTATCCGACCTTTGAGTAACATACTAACTAGTTGCTT
>JBKEHN010000012.1:0-38412 GCA_046710905.1 Colwellia sp. | reverse complement strand
GAACAAGCATATTGGGTTTATTAAGAACCGCATAACTATTGATAAGAGACCTCAAATCATTGATGATTATCATAAAATATAGAGTTTGTTATTTACAAAGGACATAATAAGCGTATTGGTTACTATTGTAGAAAGAAAAACCAGCTTTACTGTATAGCTCATAGTAGATGACAAGTATCCCAAAACAGTAACCACAACGATCATTACTTTGTTAGAGCCGTATAAAGGTGCGATGATGACAATCACAGCGGACAACGGTAAATAGTTTACTTATCATGAATAAATGACTAAGAGTTTGAACTGTGGTGTTTATTGTTCAGATATTTACCTAAAAACTTTAAGGATTACAAAAAACAGAATGAAAAAATACTCTATATACATACATATGTCGTCACAATAAAAGATATTAAAGCTTAATTGAGATAATAGAATCTTCAATTTATATAACCCTTTTGTAATACTTAACTAGTAAGTTTAATGTCATTAAAAAATTATAAAAAAACGAAAAAAAGACAAAAAAAAGACCGTTAATATATTAACGGTCTTTTAAATTAAACTTAAAGTTTAACTCAATATTTTAATTTCTAATTAGAAAGTTTGAGTTATACGAGCAAACCAGCTACGTCCGAATAAACGATATACACTTTCATCAGTATTACCATTGTTACCAGGCTCAATGTAAGGAGGCTGTTCATCTGTTAAGTTAGTAACACCAATAGATACTGTAGTATTTGTGACAAAGTTATATGTAGCTGTTAAGTCATGATACATATGAGAATCTACCTGATACATATGATTTCCTTTCGAAATATCATTAGGATCATTAGGCGTAGTTTCCCAATATAGTAACGTATCGTACTCAGTACCTGAAAGATAATTAGTAGCATAACTTATTGTTAGCTCTTGCCAAGTATAACTCGCATTGAAAACAGCTTTATCTGTTGCATAAGTTGCATCATTTTCAAATAAACCATTCAAGTCTTGCATTTCAAAAGCAAAAGTAGTCGAGTTATAAACTTGATTTTCACGCTCTAAGAAATGACTCCATGATAGATTAAAATTAAAATTACCGGCTAATGCTTCAAAGCCATAATTTGCTTCAAAATCGATACCTTTAGCTGTCATAGCACTCAAATTAGATGATTTTTCACTTAAATAAGAGAGTTCACCATTAGTACGTTGAATATTTTCACATAAAGAAGCAACACCACCTAAGTAACACCCTTTAAGAGTATCACTAGCACTAACAGCATCTATAACATCTTCAAGTTCAATTGCCCAGTAATCAAGAGTTAAACCTAAGCCCTCTGCAAAGTGTGGAGAATAAGCTAAACCTATAGTGAAAGTATCACCTGATTCAGGTGTTAAATCTGGGTTACCACCACTAGCAGATAACTGTTGACTATCAAGGTTAGCACTACCACCTGCAGGAACGCCGCCAGCTTGACAATTAGCTTGCTGGCCTGGTTCTAAGTTATCCCAAGTTTGAATGCTACAAGGATCTGTTGAGCTTGGAAAAGAATCACTCTCAGGGCCATATAAAGAACCAATACTTGGCGCTCTAAATACTGTACCGTAAGTACCACGAACTAATAAACCATCCATAACATTCCACTCAACACCTACTTGGTAGGTTACTTCTGAGCCAAATGCACTAAAGTCGTCATAACGAATACCTACAGGTATTTCTAAACGGTCTGCAAATGGTAAATCAGCAAGTACTGGAATACGAATTTCAGTAAACAAACTAGTTACATCGTAGCTACCATTAGTACCTTTAGACTTATTACCAGTAACTTCGCTCATAAATTTACCTGAATCTACTTGAGCTTCAGCTTTTTCAGAGCGCCATTCAAAACCAACACCGGCAGTTAGAGGACCAGCAGGTAGTTCAAGAAGATCACCACCAACAAAACCAGTTAATGTTTGTAAAGTATAGTTACTTGCATCAACAAGTGGTGCTGATACATAGTCAAGCATTTCTTTAGTTACTGAGCCTGGTGCACCGCCAAATACATTCATAGAAACACAATCAACTATTGGTTCCGCGGTGGTACCACAAACAATGTTACCATTCTCATCTTCAAAAGATGGGCCCATTGCTTTAGATAGATTAGGACCGTAAAGTTGGCCAAAATCAGTACTTGTTGTCTGTTGATAACCGTAGTTATAGTTTAAGTCATAAGACCAACCATCACCAAACTCACCTTCCATACCTATTACTTGTTGGACACCAACAATATCTTGTTCAAAACTACGACCACCTTCTAACATACGACGACGTGAACGAGTTACGTCTTCACCAAATGGGTTGTAAAAGTTATCTTTTGAAACACCATTAAAATCAACCATTACTTGTTTGTCATCGTCACCTAAAACAGGGGTACCATCGACTAATGTTTTACCGTATGTACCAGAATAAGCCGGATCAAATCTTGTATCATATGGAACCGCAGCGAGTTCTTGACGTGATGTACGTTTGTTAATACGTGTTTCTGTATATAGGCTTATATTATCATTTAATTCAAAACTTCCTTCAACAAAAACATTTAATTTCTTGTATGGTGTTTGTAAGAAGTTTACTGGTGCATAGTTATAAGTATCGTTACCTGGACCACTACCATTAAAGTCACGCATATCGCCTAGTTGAGCAATACCGCCATCACACTTATCGTTTGTTTGACTTGAACCATGCTGAAAATAGAAGTTACCACAAGGAACAGAACCACTACCTACTACAATAATATTAGCATCATCGCCTGTACCGCCGATTAGACCATTTTTCCAGAAAGAATCTTCACCTTCTTCACCCCAAACTTGCCATGGGTAATTTAAGAAATCAACGCTAGTATCACCTTGATATACAGCTTCTTGTTCAACATAATCTACGCCAAATACAAGATGTCCATCGTCAAAGGCTTTACCCATAACAATACTGAAGCTATCTTGATTATTTGTATCAACATCAAAAGATCCTTTCGTTTGAACATTAATTTCTACACCTTCAAAATCACGGCGAGTGATGATGTTAACAACACCAGCAACAGCATCTGCACCATAAGTTGCAGATGCACCATCTTTTAGTACTTCTATACGGTCAATCATTGATGCTGGAATACTTTGGAAATCAGAAGTTACTGGACGGCGACCATTCACTAATACTAATGTACGAGAAGCACCTAACCCTCGAAGCTCAACAAAAGTACCACCACTGCCGCCATTGTTAGTAGTAGTCATAGCTGGTGAGCCAGACATAACAGCACTATTTTGTAGGAACTGACCTACATCTTGAATGCCTTGAACTTTCAATTGCTCTGCAGAAATGACTGTAATTGGACTAGCTGATTCCATATCAGTACGTTTTAAACGAGAACCAGTTACCTGGATGCGCTCAACTTCTTCTACGCCTTCATCTGCTGCAAAAGTTGGTGCTGAAATTGCTGCTGCAGCGCCAGCGCCGAACATCATTGCTACACGAATTGCTTTAGCTATTTTACTATTGTTATACATGTTTAATCCCTGGATCACATAGGTGATTGGTTGTTTATTTGTTTATTTGTTTATTTTTATTTTGTAAAGACTCAAGGCTATACTGCCTTGTTGATCTTTTATCTAGTCTTAGACTTGATCTAACGCCTAGGATATTAAACGGGAATAACAGGAATCGTCAATACCAAATGCAACAGGATGGTAAATCTCTTAACATTTAGACACACTTAGACACAAGTGAGATATAATTCTAACCATTCAAACATAATCGTAAGCCACTGATATATAATACATTTAACCAATACATAACTTTAAATCTTTAAGTATATGTTTTTTTTGATAAATAAATAAAAATAACAAACTACTTACAGTTTTATTTAGGTAATAAACATATAAATTCCTTTAATTACAATGATATATGTAATATACATATATAACAAATCATTATAGAGCTCAATAAATAACCAGCAGCAAATAATAAAAAATAAATCATTGTAAACAATAACTTAACCTAGAAAAAATAATATATGTAAATTTATAATTACAAAGTTATACTTTTTTATATGTGGTAATTTTCATTACTCACAGTATTTACCCTATTACTTGAGACATTTATACTATTTTAGCTTTGATTAGAACTACGGTATGATTACGTTTCTTATAACATCATCATTTTATATATGCTAAATACTCCCCACGAAATTACTATTAGTCGTTTATCAATGCTTATTGAGCATTTAAGTGTGCAAGCAAAGCAAACTGATCAATTAAACAGTAAACATAAATCTCATCGCCTTATTGAAAATAACGATCTTTTCTCTCGACATTTATTTACAACTGAAAGTGATAAAATTTATTTATACGTTGAAGAAGTAAAAAAACGGTTATCGGAATTTTCACGGTTATATCGCTCAAGTGGTGGCAATGCCAACAAAAAAGAATTTGCCAAATCATCGCTGCTGCACATAGAACAACAAATTACCGCATTAATGAATGCTATCCAAGCTAACCCTGCTATGCATCAAGCAGCGCAAGCAAGCTTTGATGCGAAAAAGAAAGTAAGAATAAAATCAGCCCAAGCAGCTCAATTAAAACAAAATGATAAATATAGTAAGATGACTAAATCAGTCTTACTGTCCAGCTACCAACTCTACCAAGAGTTAAGTCAGCACCATGAGTTTGAAAGAAGGCTTATGGAAATGATCACAGATCGCGAACAACAGCGTATACGCTCTAAGGGGACCAATACGGATATACTTTCACAGGAAGTACTTACTTTACATCAACGCTTAGGTAGATGCCGTAAAGCTATATCTTCAATTGAGTATAATATAGAGCAAGCAGAGAAATTAAACCTCAGATAATAAAAATTTATCAGCTTATAAATTAGCATTTTTTTAAGTCAGGTCACTCTTTGTATACGTCAATTTGAGCATTTATTATGCAACTATTTTAAAAAGAGGTTCTATGAAAATATCAGATGATATTCATAATTATTATGAAAAATTAGTTATGCAACACTTTGCTATGGGTAAGTTTGATGAGAAATATGATGTTGATTTTATTGCTGACTTAACTTGTGTAGTTTTAAATCAATTACCAACACGTTATATCCGACATGAAGTTGACATGGCATTTTATTTGCCACCTTCAGAGCGTTTTGAGATGGAAAGTAAAGTAATAGATGCAATTACAAAAGCGCTTGAATTTATGCATATTAACAGAGTTAATATATAACAATAATCTAGTAGGAAGAGAATATTGGGTGGCAACCCAAACAGCCACACCTCGGCACATGAGTCGTCTGCTGCGGTTGCTTCCTTCCGGATCTGGCCGAGTTCACAGAGTATCATTGCGAGGGGACCGAAAGGGTCACCATAAAGACTTTAAAAGCCAATTAGCTGTTAAAGCGCATTGGATTATGGCTAATCATATTAATAGATGCAAGCACAAATGATCAAAAGCTGACTACTTGTTTGTTTTTTACTCTCAACAGCTAATATTAGCTATTATCCTTTACTCGTTTAGTAAGTTTTTCGTTAATTTCTAATAATACCGATTTAATAATTAATAGATTTTCTTTACCTATACGTAACATAAGTTTGTCACTATCATCTAATGCTTCCAATTGAGGGTCCTGGAATTTATACATAACACTAGTACGGGTTACATCCATTGCTGATTTTGGTAAGTCCATATCTAGGACCCTTGTTATGGCATCTTGCAATGTATAAGTAAAATCATCTTCGTAACCCAGCTCAAGGTATGCTTGATCAATTAGCGGTTTAATATCAATATACAAATTAACTAATGTAGTACTATCAATAGAGCGTAACAAGTCGACATACTGATCAAAACGTTTACTTGTTTCACTATCCCACTGCCAAAAATTTTGCTTACCATCGATATTAGGTAACTGCTCATCGACGGAAAACTTTACTTTAGGCTGAATAAAAAGACTATGTTCATAAGCTAACAAACCTTGCGCAAAGTTATCGGTAAAAACGACAAAACGACGTATAACATCGTCAGTAATCAACAATAAGAGCAATTCATTTCGCCAAGTTAGTTCTGGTAGTCTCTGTTGTATCCAGTCATCACTTTCATCTAATACGGGTAAAACAATAGTAACTTTCTGCTCAACCACTATTTCAGGAGCTGTTGGCATAACATTATTAGGAATAGAATCTATCTGAGGTAATTTAATGAAGCCTTTATCTTCTTCCTGCTTTTGCGCAAGGGGAGATGCTGGCACTACCGCTTCTTTTTTTAATAACTCACTTGAGTCCACAGCAAACTTTTCAGTTTTCCCGCCTAAAAATTGCCATAAAGCCACAGCAACTAATATGAAAGTAACACTAAGAATAATGAGCGGACCTGAATTTTTTTCACTTTTTCCCTGCTCTAATTTCTGTGTAGATGCTGAATTATCCATAGCCATCCAAATTATTATTGTTAAAAATTGATTAAGTATTATTGCAACGCTTTTTCCCTTGTTATGCAAGCATCAAAACGTTTTTTATTGATTTTATGATAGTTTTTTATGTTACTTTTTATTTCAAATAGGTATTACATAAAAGTAGCCCATTATCTTATGGAATGCTATTTACTAGGTTTATTTTTAAAAGCAACGAAAGAGATGAACCCGCTTACTGAGCGTCTAACTGGTTTTCAGGTAAAGCCTTAATAAAGGCAGGTAAGTCATTACAATTGTTAACTACTTTATTGATTAGTGGATAAGCACTCATATCGACTTTAAACCGATGGGCATTATAAACTTGAGCTACTAAACAAATATCGGCAACCGTTATGGTGTCTGCAAAACAGTATTTTCCAGCACTACTACTTAATCTACTTTCGATAGCGATAAAACCAATATTCATCCAATACTCTAGCCAACCCTGTTTAGCTTCATTAGTAACAGATAATGAATTAGCTAAGTATTGTTGAACCCTTAAGTTATTAAGAGGATGAATTTCGCAAGCTATATCTAACGCTAAAGCCTGAACTTTCGCCCGACTCTTTATGTCTGCTGGATATAATGGGATCTCAGTATTACGTTGCTCAAGATAATCTATGATTGCCAACGATTGGTTTAATGAAAAGTCACCATCAATTAAAGTAGGTACTAAGTGATGGGGGTTGAGTTCACTATATTCATTACTATGTTGTTCGCCGCCGTTTTTAATAAGATGTACTGAAATTGAGTCAAAGGCAATGTCCTTTAAATGCAGCGCTATTCTTACACGATATGCAGCAGTAGAACGCCAATAGCCATAAAGTTTCATTGTATTTCCCTAGTATTATTCTGATTTAAAAACAAAAATGCTAATCATCTGACCAAGTTAACGTCTATCGTTATCTCAGGTGCGGATAATTAGCATTGATTAATTATTGACTAGCAGTATTAAAAGCTGATGAGCGTTTAAAAATTACAGTACTTTATACTCAACGACTTTTTGGTCAATAGAACCAAAAATACTTGCACCTTCGCTATCAAACATTTCAATACGAACGGTATCACCAAAACTCATAAATGGTGTACTTGGCTTACCATCAGCAATTATCTCTAACATACGAATTTCAGCTAAGCAGCTTGAGCCGGCAGAGCGATCGTAATTTGAAATGGTACCAGAGCCAATGACACAACCAGCAGATAGTGGACGTGTTTTTGCGGCATGGGCAACAATCGTTGGAAAATCAAAGGTCATATCTACACCACAATTTGGCTGGCCAAATAGCGCTTCGTTTAAATGAGTAGTTAATGGTAGGTGTAATTTCTTACCATCCCAAGCATCACCAAGTTCATCTGGCGTTACTGCTACTGGAGAAAATGCACTTGAAGGTTTAGAGGCAAAAAAACCAAAACCTTTCGCTAACTCACCAGGAATAAGGTTACGTAGTGAAACATCATTTACCAGCATCAATAACTTGATGTGACTTGCAGCTTGTTCAGCTGATGCGCCCATAGGAACATCATCGGTGATCACGGCAACTTCAGATTCGAAATCAATACCGTATTCTTCACTCGCAATTGAGATATCATCACGTGGACCAATAAATGCGTCTGAGCCACCTTGATACATTAATGGATCGGTCCAAAATGTTGCTGGCATTTCAGCATTTCTTGCTTTGCGCACTAATTCAACGTGATTGACATAAGCACTACCATCAGCCCATTGATAAGCACGTGGCAACGGAGACTCACATTCTGTTTGCTCAAAAGCTAAGGTATCAGCTATTTCATTATTATTGAGTGATTGATAAACTCCAGCTAATTTTGGTGAAATATCACGCCAATTATCAATAGCTACTTGTAACGTTGCGGCAATATCACTTACCACTACAGCTTTATCAAGAGCGCGGCTAACAACAACGAGTTGACCATCGCGTGTATTATTTTTAAGTGTTGCTAATTTCATTGTCAAACCTTTTTAATTATAACTGTAATAGTTATCGATATATTTAAAGCATAGAAGTATGTTACAAATTTTTTCATTGACAACCAAGCGATAGCCTCAGCTTAGTAAAAACAGGTCGGCAAATTATCTTTACGGCTGCTATTACACTCCCTATATAAAACGCAGGGCGATACACAAAAATATATGTTTTATGCTCAAAGATTAGCGTTTAATTAGATTTTAACTGTTTTTTTATTAATATCGTACTCACGTAACTTGTTGGCGATAGCAGTATGGCTAAGGCCAAGTTTTTTAGCGAGTTGTCTAGTACTCGGATAAGCAGGATATAATTTACGTAATAAGTTTGCTTCAAAACTTTTTACTGCAGCATCTAAAGTCCCTTCGAACTCTTGTTCTAAATAACCATGTTCACGGGTATAAGCAGGTAATTGTAAGTGAGTAGTCTCAATTTCATTTCCCTCCAGCAAAGAAGCCGCGCGTGTTATGACATTTTCTAATTGACGAATATTACCTGGCCATGGATAGTGCTCAATAAAATCACGACAGTCATCACTAACCTTGAGGTGAGTTCTACCTATTTGTAGTGCAGCTTTAATAATAAAAAACTCGGCAAGTGGTAAAATGTCACTACGACGCTCTCTAAGTGCAGGTAGCGTAAGGCCAAATACATTTAATCGGTAATATAGATCTTCTCTAAAGTCACCTATTGAAACAAGATTAAGTAGATCTTTGTTGGTAGAGCTAATGATACGTACATTAACATTAACTTCTTGTTCCGAGTCTACACGCCTAAAACTACCATGTTGAATTACGCGTAATAGCTTACTTTGTAGCTTAGCTGACATTTCGCCAATCTCATCCAGAAATACAGTGCCACCATCAGCTAATTCAAAGATACCACGCTTACTTAATGCTTGTTCTTTTTCACCAACACCAAATAATTCAGACTCAGCGACATCATCAGGTAAGGCCCCACAGTTTAGTGTCATAAAAGGACGTTCTGCGCGTTCACTAGCGCCATGACATGCTCTTGCTAATAATTCTTTACCGGTACCCGTTTCACCCATAATTAAAATAGACGAATCAAGAGACGACATACGTTTAGCTTCACGAATAACCTTTCGCATCGCGCTTGAACTTGCTTGAATACCTGAAAACGTATTTTCGCTTGGCTGCTTAAAAGCATTCATCTGTTGTCCAAGACGGGCTTCAGATTTTAAAATTAATACCGCACCAGCAAGTACTTGCTGGTCTTCTTCTCCAGCAACGTGAATTGGCATGATATCAGCGACAAAATCATCACCTTGAAATTTTAAACGTCGGGTTTGAGCTAATACATCATTAGCATCTAACCAGCGATTAAAGTTGAAGCCTTTCAGCCATAAACTAATATGTTGGCCAATAAGAGAGGTTTCACTATCGCCGATAATACTTGAAGCGATGGTGTTAACTACACGAATATTACCTTTCCTGTCTATAGAGATGAAAGGGTCGGGGAAAGTTTTAATTAAGGTAGTAAGTTCATTTCTTTCACGCTCAGATGGCATGTAAGGAGCAGTTTTTACATCACCAACGCCTTCAATCAAGCGTAATTGTGGCATGAATTTTTGCAAGTCAGAAAAATCTAAATCGGGGATATTAATAAAAATACGCCCTGGTTGCATTAGCTCAATACCACGTACATTAATGCCGTGTTCGACAAATATACCTAATACTTTTTGTCCCATGCCAATACGGTCATGACAAGTAATTTCTAAACGCATTAAACAAGCCCTTAATTTAGAATTAAAGAAAAAGGCTATTGTAAACTAATTTTTACGATAATAAAGCACAACATGAGCAAACTACACTTTGATAAATGTTGTGCCTTTTTAGGCTGGCATTTATGTGAAATGGATTATTAGCCTAATTGATCGGTTTTTGCTGCACAAATGAAGTCATTTTTGTGTAAACCACCTATAGAGTGCGTCCACCAAGTCACAGTAACCTTGCCCCATTCAAGTAAAATTGAAGGATGATGACATTCACTTTCCGCCAATTCAGAGACTTTATTAGCAAATGCCCATGCTAACTTGTAATTTTTAAACTTAAATTCGCGTTCAAGCATCATTACATTCTCACGTACTTGTGGCACCCAATCAGGTATTATCCCTATAAGTTCTTTTAGTTCTTCGTCTGATACTTTTGGAGCATCTACATGGCAGGCTTCACATGCTTGAATGGCAAGATTATTATTTGATTGTGTTGTCATTATTTATCCTTATATTGTGCTTGATTTTTTAGGCTATGATATTGCCATATTTTTTAATTCAGTGACTAATGATTAACTGGCTTGCTTAGTAGGAAACTTTGCTTGATGAAGACCTAACATTTGGGCTTTAGCTACCAGCTCCATTATGTCATCGACTTCAAATTTTCTAATTTCATCTAAGTCCGATACTTTTTTCAGCATATAATAAATAGGTTGCATAATATCGATACGATAAGGCGTTCTCAAAATATCAAGTACATCGAAATTCTGTCGAACTGCGTCTTTACTATTAATGGCAAAGTCTGTTTCACCTGGAGAAGAAAGTACACCACCGCCATAAATACGTAAGCCTTTAGGTGTATCAAGTAGTCCAAACTCTATGGTGAACCAATATAAGCGGGCTAAAAATACGCGTTGTTCTTTCGTCGCGTTTAAGCCCATTTTTCCATAAGCTTCGGTGTAATTCGCAAATGAAGAATTAGTTAATAAGGGGCAATGACCAAATATCTCATGAAAAATATCAGGCTCTTGCAAATAGTCCATTTCGTCACGACTTCTTATGAAAGTTGCTACCGGAAATTTCTTTTCAGAGAGTAATCTAAAAAACTCACCAAAACCTATGAGTGCTGGCACTGGATAACATTCCCAGCCTGTGGTTGCTTTAAGTACTCTACTGACATCGCCTAATTGGGGGATATAGTCAGTCGATAACTTTAATTTTGCTAAGCCTTCATGATATTCATCACATGCTTTATCTTTAATGCATACTAATTGGCGAGCGAACAGCTCTTGCCAAATTAAGTTTTCTTCTAATGACCAATGTATTAAGCCCTGTTCATCAGGGACTTTTGAAACATACTTTGTTCCTTTCGACATGTTATTAACCTTTATTTCTAAGCGACTTTATTTGTTTTTTAACGTTAACGTTTTTAACGTAATAGTTTTTATTTTGTTGCTGTATTCATCATAAGACATCAAGGTAGATAAAATAAAGCAATACGAAACGGTTAAAAAACGAACAAAAGCTTTTGTTGTACATGAAAAGTTACATCAGCGATAACATGATTAATTGCAGTATTATATTTTCCTCTATTATTTCTTAGTAGGACTCATCAAAGACTTAATTTGCTGAGCTATTTTTTTACGAACATGCATTAATTTAGGTTTATCTTCAAAGGGAATAGGACGACATAACACCATTGTTTTAGCACCTAAACGAGCCGTTAGCATACCCGTACCTAAACCTTGGGCAAATCGAGCCGATAATTTCCCTAGTAACTCAGCACCTAACATGTCACTACCAAAATCAGCCACTAACTCACTCGCGCCAGCATAAGCCATATTGATAAAAACCTGTTTTATTAACTTAATACGGCTCCAATAACCTAATTTCAATCCATAAAGTCCAGCTATTTTATTTATCATACGTAAATTACGCGATAACATAATTAATATATCTAGCAAAGCGATGGGACTTAGCGCTACTAAAACAACTGCTTCAGTAGCGAATTTTGCGACTTCGTTTAAAGCTTTATCATCAACTTTGGTTAATACCACACGAGAATAAAGCTGAACTAATTCAGTAGAACTGTAACCTGCCGCTAAGGCATCACGCCAAACTTGCTGCTCTGTCGGGCAATCAAAGACAAGATCACAAGGCAGATTTTCGCTTATTTTGTCACAAAACACTTTACCACGTTCATTCGATTTTTCCGTTAATTGCTCACTATCTATTAATAATAGCTCAGTTGCTTGCTGCTTCATTTGCTGACGTTTTTTAAACTGTTTAAGCCCAATAAACTCACGCCATAGAAAACTCCCACTGACTAAGGTCAATGCCGCTAATAACGAGGCATATAGGCTTGTAATAACTGGAGAGTGTTGAAAACCAGCGATAAAGAAATTTATCGCTTCAATGGCGAGTAACGAGACAAACAAAGCGGTGATTATACGCCATAACCATGAACGCTTGCCACCCTTTAGACTATCACCATCGTGATCAAGCTGTTCAGCATTAAGCTCAGTTCCCCTTACCTCATCGAGGCCATTTTCATCAAGAGATATAGGTAAGTAAGCATCATTATCAAAAACAACTTGTTCGGTAAAAGTCGTGCTGACGTTTTCGCCTTTAAACTCTGTTTTACCTTGTTCTGTAACCGTGTCGCTTTCGCTAAAAAGTATTTGCTGTTGCTGTAAGTTTTCATGGTCTTTATTACTTTTGTTAGCTTTATTACTCATATCATTTTATCTGCTAGTAAGAATTGTAAGACTTGATCCATTCGCACATGGGGTAAACATTGGTATTTGTTAAGTCCACTTAAGGGGGCAAACTCTATAAAATTGAAGTTATTCGATTGCCAATAGTCATCATTAGGCAACTGCCTAGGTACCGCGCCTGGAAATATAGTGATTTTTTGGCCAAAAACACCTGATGATTCAGACTCATTAGGCCGCCCCATAGCTAGACCTTGAATAACAGGCACCTCTTTACCTTCATGTTTACTAACACCTGAGTTGGTGGCTTTAACAGAGGCAATCGCTAACGTTTTAACTTGTACTGCTTCATAGTTTAAAAGATTTTTATTTTGATGAATCAACTGATTGAGTAGTGCCACCATAGGTGCATGTTGCTCTGGAGTAATATGATCAGCTTTTGTTGCGCCAAAAAGTAACTTATCTATTTTAGGTGAAAATAGCCGGGAAAATAAACCAGACTTACCATAATGATAACTTTCTAAAATCATTGACATCGCTAATTCTAAATCCGCAAAACTTTCTTTGCCTTTATTTAAAGGTTTTAAACAATCAGCCAGTACAATTTGTCGATCAAAACGAAGAAAGTGCTCGCGGTAGAATTTACGTACCACCTGCTCTTTGTACTCTAGGTAACGTGAGCGCAGCATACCAATCAAACTATCATCAGGCGCATTTTGATAGTCATTACCATGCAGACTATCTAAACCAGGAAAAGGGAAAAATTCTAAAATTGGCGCTCCTGCTAAATCACTGGGTAATATAAATCGACCCGGTTGAATGACTGACAAACCTAGTTCATGGCGAAATTTATGTAATAACGCCGTATATTCCTGTGCCAACTCCGCTAAAAGTTCTTCACTTGCATATTCGAAGGGGTCTAATTTCGCTAACGTAGCCAGAAAGGTTTTGCTATGCTCTGCCCTTGGCAAACTGGTCATTAAGGTATGTGTTTGTTGTGACCACTCCTGATATGTTTGTTTGAGCATAGGCAGGTCAAGTAACCACTCACCCGGGTAATCGGTAATATCGACTGTCAACGTCGCCATATCAGTAGCATATTTGAGTATTGAATTTTTTGGTTGATACCGAATAGCCAAACGTAATTCGCTGATGCCATGAGTCGGCTTTGGCCAACTTGCTGGCTCTGATGTTAACGCAGAAATTGCAGCGTCATAATCAAACCTTGGTACATGGACATGTTTTTGTGGCACCCGTTTAGCGGCAATAAAATTACCGAGATGTACGGGATCAAAAAAACTAAGTTTACTAACATTACCTTCATTGATTAATTGACTTACCAATGAAGTAATAAATGCTGTTTTACCACTACGGCTTAACCCAGTGACGGCCAATGTTATATGTTGATCGATAGTGCGACTGAGCAACTCATTTGCTTTGTGTTTAAATTTATCTAAGCCACGCTTTGATAATATCGATTTACTTAGTAGTGCCATAAAATGAATGCCATAATGAATTAATAACTTATAAATTAGATCTTATTTAATTTGATAATAAGGTCTTTTAATTAAAATTACATCTCATTGCTTGAATTTTTCTAGAAAATTAATACTTAACGATAACCGTGGATATTCTTTCTATAGCGAATAAATAAAAAGCTATCAATAGACAGCTTTGTTGACAATTTTATAATACCAAATGGATTAAATTTATTACTTCGTTTGCTATTACAGCTTATTAATTTCCCTAGAAACGCTAAATTCAGCTGATGTAACATATTGCTCCATCGCTTGCACCTTTCCTTCCAACGAACCAAACTTACGGCGAATGTCATAAAGTGCTTGTTTAGGTGGTTTACCTGCTTGCCAAATTCGAGCTTTTACCTTAATAGACTCCTTGCTTACATCGACCTGTCTCTTTCTTTGATGAGGGCGTTTGGTATATTGGCTATCATTTACTTGAGCAGATTTCTCTGGCGCCTGATCAAGAATAAACCAAGCGGCAAAATAACCTAAAATGAGAAAA
This sequence comes from Colwellia sp., assembly GCA_046710905.1. GTDB lineage: Bacteria > Pseudomonadota > Gammaproteobacteria > Enterobacterales > Alteromonadaceae > Colwellia. The sequence continues at coordinate 23,511 of JBKEHN010000012.1, read as the reverse complement.
GGCATACCAAATAATACGGCTGAAACAACTAATATCCTTACTAGCCAAGTTTCCCAACCAAAATAATCAGCTATGCCCGCACAAACGCCAAATATTTTCCCTTGCTCAGCGTTACGATATAATTCACCTCTTTTTCGATTCATAATTTGCTTCTCCAGGTTGGGGTCTCCACATCTAAAATCGCTTCGAGGGTTTGAATCCTATCAGCCATGGTATCGGCAACTTCTGATAATTCTGACAATTGAATATACTCTTCTTGGCTCAAGCCTTGGCTAACTTGCTTTTTACTGCGGTAATGCAAAACTAGCCATATTGGAGCAACAATGATCATAAAAATAATAACGGGTGCGACGATGATCTCTTCCACAATACTTCTCCTTTATCCTATTCTATCGATAGTTTTTTAATACTTAATTCGAGACTTTTTATTACTTTTACTTATTTTTCATCTTAGCTTTTAACTGCGCTAGTTCCTCATCAACTTTTTCATCGGATGCAAGACCGGCAATCTCATCAGCTAATGATTTACTGCCTAAATCATATGATTCAACTGCAGCTTCAATATCATCAACTTTACGTTCATAATGGTCAAAACGATTTAAAGCATCATTAACGCGTGTACTGTGAAGGTTCTCTTTTACTTTTAAACGAGAGCTCGCAGATTTTTCACGAATAACAATAGCCTTTTGACGAGCCTTAGCATCGCTAAGCTTATCTTGTAATTGCGATATTTCATCTTGTAATTTACTCAGGTGCTCATCGGTATGTATTAATTCATCGACTAACGCTTGTGCACTTTCACTGCTCTTTTTCTTTTCCATCAAAGCAGCACGCGCTAAATCTTCACGGTCTTTATTTAAAGCCAATTCAGCTTTTTCTTGCCATTGCTCGGCATCTTGCTCAAGGCGACTCACTTGACGGGTTAGTTCTTTTTTATCTGCCAGTGTTTTTGCTGAGCTGGAGCGTACTTCAACTAAGGTATCTTCCATTTCCTGAATGATCAAACGTACCATTTTTGCCGGGTCTTCGGCTTTATCTAATAAATTATTAATATTAGAATTAATTATATCGGTGAATCTTGAAAAAATACCCATAACAACGTCCTCAACTGTTGGCTAACCCGTGCTTACTTTACATAAACTAAACACTAACTTAGCACTGAATTACTATTTCTATACATTCATGTTTTACGCCAACTTTTAAAAACAATTAAACTATTGTTTTAATAGACTTTATTATTTATTCGAAAAAGGCTTTCAACCGCTTAAGTAATAAAATACACTACTTGTTAGTGAAATAAACCAAAATTTGAGTTTACTATGGCGCGTTTTAACCAACAAGATAATCTTCTTGGCCAATCAAATTGCTTTTTAGAAGTACTTGAGCAAATATCCCAAGTTGCTACCTTAAGTAAACCGGTACTCATTATTGGTGAACGCGGAACCGGTAAAGAGCTTGTTGCCGCCCGCTTACACTTTCTATCTAAACGTTGGGAACAGAGCTATTTAAAACTTAACTGTGCCGCATTAAATGAAAATTTACTTGATACTGAATTATTTGGCTACGATAGTGGCGCTTTTACTGGGGCAAGTAAACGTCATGAAGGGCGATTTGAACGTGCCGATAAAGGCACGCTCTTTTTAGATGAAATTGCTAATACTTCAGGTCTCATCCAAGAAAAGTTATTACGTGTTGTTGAATACGGCGAATTTGAACGTGTTGGTGGCTCAAGAACAATCCAAAGTGATGTTCGATTAGTTGCTGCAACAAATGAAGATTTACCTACATTAGCAGCGTCTGGGCAATTTAGAGCGGATTTATTAGATCGCTTAGCCTTTGATGTTATAACCCTGCCACCACTGCGAGAACGTTTAGACGATATAATAATGCTGGCAGAACATTTTGCTATTAATATGACCCGTGAGCTTGAGTTTGAATTATTTAGCGGCTTTACCGAAAAAGCTAAGCGCAGCCTGCTTGAATATCATTGGCCTGGTAATATTCGTGAATTAAAAAATGTCGTTGAACGAAGCGTTTATCGAAATAATAACCCACATTTACCCGTTCATGAGTTGATCATTGACCCATTCGAATCTTCCTTTAGGCCAAAGCAACAAATTAGAACCCATGATAGAGTTCGTGAACTCAATAACAATAGTGATTTAGCTAGTGATAACACAACCGATGTAACTACTATAACTTCGCCTAAAGCATTAGACTGTATTAAAGTAACACCTAAAATAATGATCCAACAATTTCCTCAATCATTAAAAAAATTATCACAAGATTATGAAGTCCAATTAATACAATCAGCATTAGCATATTGCCAATTTAATCAAAAGAAAACAGCAAAAGCACTCGAATTAACTTATCATCAGTTAAGGGGTTACCTAAAAAAATATAACTTGCTTGATGGTAGTATTAACGATGAATTTTAAATCCATATTCTTCTTAACAATAGTGGCTTTTATAAGTACTCTAACGGGTTGTAACGAAACGAATATACTCTCTTTAAGTGAGCGTAGTATTATCTATTGCTCTGAGGGTTCCCCTGAAACATTCAATCCTCAACTCAGTATTTCAGGTACAACGACTGATGCCAGTGCTAAACAGCTTTATAACACGCTTATTATTTATAGAGATAAAAAGAACACTTTAGCACCTTCTCTAGCCAAATCATGGCATGTAACCCGTGATGGTAAAAAAATAACCTTCTATTTACGCCAAGATGTAAACTTTCATCACACCGATTATTTTACCCCGACAAGATTATTTAATGCTGATGATGTGCTATTTAGCTTTAATAGGGTTTTAGATAAAAAACATCCATTTCATCAAGTATCAGGTGGCCAATACCCTTTTTTTCAAAGTGTTAACTTTACAGATCTTGTTGAAAAAGTTGAAAAAATTAATGATTTTACCGTTCGTTTTATTTTAAAACGTAACGATAGTTCTTTCTTAGCTAATTTAGCGACCGATTATGCGGTTATTTTATCTGAAGAATATGGTCAAACACTTCAAACTAAAAATACTCCCCATGATATTGATATACTGCCAATTGGTACTGGTCCTTTTAAGCTAAAAGATTACCGTGTCGGTTCATTAATCCGCTTCTACCGCCATGATGCATACTGGCAAGGAAAAGCAAAAATAGAACAACTTGTCTATGACATTTCTCCTAGAGAAACGAGCCGATTAACAAAACTATTAGCTAAAGAATGCGATGTCAGTAGCTATCCTATAGCTCATGGAAAAATTACTGAAAGAAGCGATTTGAAATTAGAATCAATAACCTCGTTAAATGTTGGATATTTTGGCTTCAATACTAAAAAAGAACCCTTTAATAACAAGTTAGTGCGTCAGGCTATCAGCTTAGCAATTAATAAGCAGGTATTAATTGATACTATCTATCAAGGGCAGGCAGCTCGAGCAAAATCGATATTACCCAAAACCTCATGGGCTTATGACAGCGAAACTCCTGAGCTAGGTTATGACCCAGTTCGCGCTAAATCATTATTAGAAGTAGCCGGTTATGCTCAAGGTTTTACTATGGATTTATGGGCAATGCCGGTGCAAAGAACATATAACCCAAATGCGCTAACAATGGCAAAATTAATTCAAGCAGATTTAAAGCAAATTGGTGTTGAGGTCAAGATTATTAGCTATGAGTGGATTACTTTTTTACGACGTTTATCGCTGGGTGAACACCAAAGCTTTTTATTAGGCTGGAGCGCTGATCACCCTGATCCTGATAATTTTTTCACCCCAATGCTCAGCTGCTCTTCTAGCGAAAAGGGTAGTAACCCCACACTTTGGTGCAATAAAGAGTTTGATCAATTGTTAAAAAACGCACTTAGTACAACAAATATCAGTAAAAGAAAAAGCTATTATGCTAAAGCTATGACAATAATTAATGAAGAAATGCCTTTATTACCTATTGCCCACTCAAAACGTTTTCAAGCACGCGGTGTTGATGTAGAAGGTGATATACTAGAAGATTTTGGTGGTATCAGCTTTTATCAAGTCACTAAAAAGCCGACAAAAATTCAATCTAAAGATTTATTTGAGCCGGGCAAAGCTGAAAAGGTGAGTAATTAATATGCTTACTTTTACTTTACGACGTTTAAGCTTATTTTTTTTTACCATGTTGGTATTAACGCTATTATCATTTAGTTTAAGTTTTTTATTCCCTGGTGATACCGTCATTAATCATTCAGGTCAAATTAATGCTACGGCTACTGAGTTAGCGCAACTCAATGAAGTTTACCAAATGGATAAAAGCATATTTGCTCAGTATGGTGCTTACTTAACTCATATCCTCAATGGGGATTTTGGTTATTCAATGGCAAGTAATTCACCTATTAGTATTGAAATAATAAAATTGTTACCAGCGACTATAGAACTCAGTTTAGTGGCTTTATTTATCGCAATGTTAATTGGTATTCCTTTAGGCTTTATTGCTGCTATCAATCACAATAAAGCCAGCGACAATGCAATTTTATCGTTCGCCATGCTTGGTTATTCTATTCCTGTTTTTTGGCTGGGTCTTCTGGCTATACTTGTTTTCTCAATCGGTCTTGGCTGGTTACCTTCAGCAGGTCAAATCAGCTTACTATTTGAGATAGAGTTTGTCACGGGCGTTCAATTTATTGATATTTTACTAAGCGACAGCCCTTATAAATGGCAAGCATTTAGTAATGCCAGTGCCCATATAATTCTACCCGCGTGTGTCATCGCATTAGCACCAGCAACTATTTTTATTCGCCTATCTCGTGCTGCAATGATTGAAGTATTGGCGGCGAGTTATATCAGAGCAGCTAAGGCTAAAGGTTTGAGTTTTAAACAAATTATATTTCGACACGCAATTCGAAATGCATTAATTCAAATAATACGTCATGTGGGGTTGCAGTTTGCCAATTTGGTCACTCTCGCTATGGTTACTGAAGTTATTTTTAGTTGGCCCGGCATTGGCCGTTGGATGATAGAAAGTATTTCTCAGCGTGACTATACAGCGATTCAAAGTGGTCTATTAGTACTATCATGTTTTATATTCATTATTCATATATTAATCGATTTTATTTATGCTGCTCTCAATCCATTAGCACGAGGTAATAATCATGGCTCGTGAAAAAATATATCTTGAAGAAGTCTTTCCTTCACCATTTATGCAGTTATGGGGGATTTTCCGTAAAACTCCCGTAGCTATGGTCGGTATTTGCTGTTTCATCTTCCTAATTATACTTGCTATTTTCGCGCCAATCATATCTCCTTACTCACCTGTAGAAGGACATTTAGATATGATATTACTGCCTCCTGCTTGGCATGCTGATGGTAATGTGAGTTATCTATTAGGTACTGATGAGCTAGGTCGAGATATGTTGTCTAGACTAATGTATGGTACGTCACTAACTTTTGGCTTGAGCTTTATTGTGGTGATTTTCTCTTTAGTTATCGGCGTCGTTATTGGTTCCTTATCGGCATTAACAAAGGGCATTAAATCCAGCTTTTTAAATCACTTTCTCGATGTAATATTATCTATTCCATCATTATTACTTGCTATTATTATTGTCGCGATTTTAGGGCCAGGTATCGGTAACACCGTTTGGGCAATTGCCATTGTATTTATCCCGCAATTTATTCACATAACACGATATGCGGTCAAAGAAGAGTTTAGAAAAGACTATGTACTTGCTTCTCGTCTTGATGGAGCCAGTAACTTCCGTATTTTATACTACTCAATATTTCCTAATATTGTTGAGAGATTAATGAGCCAAGCTACCCTAGCCCAGTCTGCTGCTATCTTAGATATAGCTACTTTAGGTTTTTTAGGATTAGGAGCACAAATCCCCTTACCTGAATGGGGCGCAATTTTAGCCAATGGACTTGAACATTTTTACATAGCACCTTGGACAGTTTACTTACCAGGTTTAGCTATATTATTCGCTGTTGTTGCCACTAATTTGGTCGGGGAAGGTATCCGTCATGCTCTGAAGCTGCGAAAGGAAAGTTAATGCTATTTCCCTACATAATGACAAGACGCAACTTAACGACTGTAATAAGTAATTTATCTTTATTATCTTTACTATTAACTTCTTTACTCAAAAAAGCCTGTAAGTAGAACATATGAATTTACTCGATATCAGAAATTTATCCATTGAACTCGATACCCCAAATGGACGTATACTGGCAGTAGATAAAGTAAGTTTATCGATTAAAGAAGGTGAGTTTCGTGGCTTAGTCGGTGAGTCTGGCTCAGGAAAATCACTCTTAGCGCAAGCTATTATAGGTGTTTTAAGCGATAAGTGGCATGTACATGCAGATCGGTTTCATTGGCGAGATATCGACTTATTACGTCTAACTATTGGTGAACGTAGGGCATTATTATGTCGTGATGTTGCAATGATATTTCAAGAGCCGATGAGTTGCCTAGATCCCACCACTTTAATAGGCGATCAATTAAGTGAAGCCATTGATACTTCGCAGTTATCTGGTCATTTTTGGCAACGTAAAAAACAGCGCCAAGAAGCGGTAATAAAGTTGCTTCACAAAGTTGGCATTAAGAAACATAATCAATGTATTAACAGTTATCCTCATCAACTTACTGAAGCAATTTGTCAACGCGTTATGATAGCGATAGCTCTAGCAGGTCAACCAATATTATTAATTGCTGATGAACCCACAGCGGCAATGGAAAGTACTAATCAAGGACAAATTTTTAGATTACTTGCCAATTTGAATCAATTAAAAAATATGTCTATCTTATTGATAAGCCATGATCTTGAGAACCTTACTCACTGGACCAGCACCATTACAGTGATGTATAGCGGCCAGTTTGTTGAGGCAGGAACTACAGAGCAAATATTTAATAAACCTATGCATCCATATACTAGGGCACTAGTTGACAGTAGTACCAAAGCAAATTTGCAGTTGCCAACTAAATCACGTCTTATGACTTTACCGGGGAGTATCCCTATTTTGCAACATTTACCTATTGGATGTAGATTGGGCCCTCGATGCCCAAGAGCACAACAAACTTGTGTCTCTGCACCAAAGATCAGTAACTTTCATGGTCATAAAGTCAGTTGCCATTTCCCTTTGATTAGAGAGATAACTAAAAAAAATTCGGTAAAACACATAAAGGTAAAAGGAACAAAATAAGATGAGTGTTTTATTAGATGTTAAGGAAATAACTAAATCATTTAAGCTTAAGGGATATTGGTATCATAAGCGTAAGTTTACTGCCTTATCACCGGTATCTTTTACCGTTGAAGCGAAGAAAACGTTAGCAATTGTTGGCGAAACAGGCTCAGGAAAGTCAACCTTGGCAAAAATTTTAGTAGGTGCAGAAACGTCAACCACCGGTAAGGTATTTCTCAATGGTCAGTTGTTACAGAGCCAACGTTTTAAACAAAGGTGTCAGCATATCAGAATGATATTTCAAGACTCTGGTACTACCTTAAACCCAAGCTTAACCATTCAAGAGTTACTTGATGAGCCACTAATACTTAATACTGAATTAAATGAAAAGCAACGCCATCAGCTTATTCGTACGACTTTACAAAAAGTAGGGCTACTTGGTGATCATATGAGTTTTTATCCTCATATGTTCTCTGGTGGTCAGAAACAACGGATATCGCTCGCTAGGGCTATAATATTACAGCCCCAAGTTATCATTCTAGATGAAGCGTTGGCTGCATTAGATCCTTCATTACGATCACAAATGATTAACTTACTACTCGATTTGCAACATCAGATGGGATTAGCCTATATTTTGATTTCTCACAATTTAGGTATTGTTCGCCACTTCAGTGATGATGTAATGGTGATGTCACATGGCGAGGTAGTTGAGTCAGGAAAAACTATTGAAGTAATGCGTAACCCCCAACATAAAGTAACTCAAAAGTTAATGATGAGTCAGAACATCCAGCTAAAATAACTCATAAGTTTAAGGTTTAGTTCTTCATCGTTTAATCATATAGCTAGCCTATACTTTACCACACCAAACTCAGAAATATAAAATAAAAAAGCCAATAACAAGTAAATGTTATTAGCTTTTTTAGTTATACGTATTTATTTTAAGACAGAGGTTACTATCGTAAACATTAATTTCTAGTAAGCGGTTACTGGCTCAGAAACTTCTTTACGGCTAATTTCAGCACCTACCTTTAATGAGTTAACAAAGCTCTGATATGCAGATTGTGATAACTGAGACGTCTGTTGCTGAGCTAAGTTAGGGTTCGCAGGTTTGTCACTAACACCTACAGCAGTAACTTCAACTAAAGCAAGAGCACCATTACTTAACGCTACCGTTGACGCCGAAACAGCACCATCCAAAGGGTGGGGTAGGACAAAGGCTGCACGACTGATACTTTGGTCAACGTCTGGGCTATACCGAGCAACTTTTTCTTTACTAACAAAATTGGTGTTAAGTGCTGTTAGTTGGGCTGTTATATCGACACCAGCATTGAAATCAGCTAATAATAAATCAACAGTCTGTTGAGCTTTGTTGGTTGCTTTTTGGTTAACTAAGATATCTTTAATTTGTACTTCTACTTCCGCTAAAGGTTTAACATTAGCTTCTTGTAAAGTATTAAGACGTAAAACAAGTACAACACTATCATTAACTTCAATAAGATCTGAGTTCATGTTGTCTTGTAAAACCATTTCAGAAAAAGCAGCGTCTATAACTTTGCTTTGATCAAAAGGAGCACTATTACCACTGCGTAATAACCAAGGAGATGTTTGTATAGCTACATTAACTTCTGCTGCTGCATCATCTAAGCTATCAGGGAATTCAAAGCTGATACGTGCCATTTCTTGTTGCAGCGTAAAGAACTTGTCTTGTGCTTGCTCATTACTTAATTTAGCAGTTAACTCAGTTTTGATATCAGCAAAAGTTTGTACAGACTCAGCTTTATAGTCTGTTAATTTTAATACATGATAACCAAAACTGGTTTTAACTAATGAACTGATCTCACCAACATTCACTAATGCTGAAGCGGCTTGATCAAAACTATCTTCCATTACGCCTGGCTCAAGCCATTCTAAATCACCACCGTTTTCACCACTAAAAGTATCATTAGAAATTTCTTTAGCTAACATCGCAAAATCTTCACCTTGCTCAAGTCGACTTAGTACAGCTTGGGCTTGTAACTCGGCAGTTTCATCATTTGAATCTCCGTCAGTAAACTCTATAAGGATGTGCGACAGACGACGTTGTGCCGTTTCAGTAAAGCTTGTTAAGTTCTCTTGGTAATAGCTAAATAACTCATCATCAGTAACATTAATATCTTTAGCAATATTAGCAACATTTAAGCTAATAAAATCAACTTTAACTTGTTCTTTATTTTCAAAGCGAGCTTGATTTGCTACATAGTAATTATTTACATCTTCATCAGTTAACACTACCGCTGCTTTAAATTGTTCTGCAGAAATGGTTACGAATCGGATATCACGCGTTTGATTTTGTAACGCAAGTTGTAACTTCTCTTGATAAGGTAAGTTAAACTCAGTAGCTACTAATGCTTGACTTAATTGACGACGAGTCATCTCTACACGTAAATAATCACGAAAATCTGACGATTGGAAGAAGCCAGCTTGATTGATAATAGCTAAATAGCGATTATTATCAAAAGTACCGTCTACTTGGAATTCAGGCATAGTACGTATAGTTTCTTTTAAACGTAGATCCGAAACACGAATAGCAAGGGCTTCACTATTTTGATCTATTAACGTTTCATTAATAAGATTATCTAAAACACCTTGGCGAAAGTTAGCCATATAGTTTGCATCATTTGATAATGTATCAAACATCTCACCAAACTGTTGCGCCATCCGACCACGTTGTGCTTGATAAGCTTTATTAAATGCTTGTTGGCTAATAGCTTGACCATTAACCGTAGCAACAGAAGTATCTACTGAGTTGCTATAGCTTCCAACACCAGCAACAGCGAAGGTAAGAATAATCAAACCAAGAATAATTTTGGCAGTCAATCCCTGCGATTTTTCACGAATATCTTCTAACATTAATTTCTCTTTTTTTATGCCTAAAAAATCTAGACTTAGGTATCTTTAAATTCAAGTTGCTCGCGATTCTAGCAGATGATAATACCAAGTGCATTAAATTATTGACCACTTACCATGAATTAAAAGACTTAGAGGCAATACATTGATTGAGGAAATTAGTTATTCCATTGACGAAGTCAATAACGCCGCATATAAGTCTTTTAAAATCGCTGTTGGGCGTTAATTAACAAACAGATAACAGCATAAAATTAATAAAATATAGAATAACTATGTTGAAGTGATTTTTTTATTCTAAGCTCGCTTATAACTCTAAGTTGACCCATTAATTAGTGCAGTTGGTCTATCTATTACTTGAAGGACAACAGACGCTAAATACAATTTTATTATGATTATTTACTTTTATACGGGTGTAAAGTAAAAAACCACCTAAATAGGTGGTTTCTAATACGCAGTATAACTTAGTCTAAATTAATGACTAGTTACAAGCATCCTTTAATGCTTTACCAGCTTTGAAAGATGGAATTTTAGCAGCAGCGATCTGAATAGTAGCGCCCGTTTGTGGGTTACGACCAGTACGTGCAGCACGGTCACGTACTGAGAAAGTACCAAAACCAACAAGAGCTACTTGCTCGCCATCTTTTAATTCATCAGTTACAGCGCCAATAAATGAATCTAATGCACGACCCGCAGCAGCTTTTGAAATGTCTGCACCAGCAGCAATTTTCTCGATTAGTTGAGATTTATTCACAGTGTATACCCCTTCAATTGTTATTATACAACGCCATTTTTTATAAATTCTACCAATCAAAATTTTATTTTTATTGATAACTTGAAGCGTTGAGTTTAGATAATATTATGCTCTCTAGTTTCCTCAAATCATCTATATAACATAGTAAGTAAGGGCTCTAGCGGTGAAAGCGTAGTTAACTTAACATAGTTTCAGCGTTTGAAAAGCGGTAATTACTCTTTTTTGCTGTTTATTTACAATTTTTATAATTTTACTGGCCTTTTTTAATATAAATCATCAAAAAAGGCTAAGCTTTGAGCAAGTTACTTTTCAACTTTCCATTGTTCTACGGGCTGTTCAAGAGCAAGAGCAAGCACTTCATCAATCCACTTTACTGGGTGAATAGACAACTCAGCTTTAACATTTTCAGGGATTTCTTGTAAATCACGCTCATTCTCATGCGGTATGATCACAGTTTTTATACCACCACGATGTGCCGCAAGTAACTTCTCTTTCAAACCACCAATGGCGAGAACTTCACCACGAAGAGTGATTTCACCTGTCATAGCTACATCGGCTTTTACCGGATTTCCCGTAAGGCTGGAGACAAGTGCTGTGCACATACCTACACCAGCACTTGGACCATCTTTTGGTGTTGCTCCTTCTGGAACATGAACATGGATATCTCGTTTTTCATAGAAATCGTCATTAATACGAAGTTTTTTAGTACGACTTCGAACAACGGTCATCGCTGCTTGAATAGATTCTTGCATGACATCACCTAGTGAACCAGTATAAGTTAACTTACCTTTACCGGGTACAGAAGCTGTTTCTATTGTAAGTAGCTCTCCACCAACTTGAGTCCAAGCTAATCCTGTTACTAAGCCTACGCGGTTTTTATCATCTGCTTTACCGTAATCAAAGCGTTGCACACCTAGGAAGTCGTTAAGGTTTTCTTGATTAATAGTAACTTTGTTAATTTTTTTATCAAGTAAAATAGACTTTACTGCTTTGCGACATAATTTAGATATCTCACGCTCTAAACTACGGACTCCTGCTTCACGAGTGTAATAGCGAATAATCCCCATGAGTGCACTATCATCAATGTCGATTTCTTTAGCTTTCAAGCCATTTCGCTCAATTTGCTTATCAACAAGGTGTTTACGTGCAATATTGAGTTTTTCATCTTCGGTATAACCAGATAAACGTATGACTTCCATGCGATCTAACAACGGCCCAGGGATATCCATACTATTTGATGTTGCAACAAACATTACATCCGATAAATCATAATCTACTTCAAGGTAATGATCGTTAAAGGTGGTGTTTTGCTCTGGATCTAATACTTCAAGTAATGCAGAAGCTGGATCACCACGCATATCAGAAGCCATTTTATCTATTTCATCCAATAAAAAAAGTGGGTTTTTAACACCTACTTTTGATATTTTTTGAATTAACTTACCTGGTAGTGAACCAATGTAAGTACGTCTGTGACCACGAATTTCGGCTTCATCACGAACGCCACCCAAAGCCATACGGACATATTTTCGTCCCGTAGATTTAGCAATGGATTGACCAAGTGAAGTTTTACCAACACCAGGTGGACCCACTAAACATAATATAGGACCTTTTAACTGACTTACGCGTTGTTGTACGGCTAGGTATTCTAAAATACGTTCTTTAACTTTATCTAGTCCATAATGATCTTCATCAAGTACTTCTTGAGCAAGAGCAAGGTTACGCTTTAATTTACTACGTTTTTTCCAAGGTACATTGATCATACACTCAATATAGCTACGCACTACCGTAGCTTCAGCAGACATAGGCGACATCATTTTAAGTTTCTGTAGCTCACCTAAGGTCTTTTCTTTCGCTTCACTTGGCATTTGGGCTTCTTCAATGCGCTTAGCCATTTTTTCAAGTTCATCAGGAGTGTCTTCTCCTTCATTTAACTCTTTTTGAATCGCTTTCATTTGCTCATTCAAATAATAATCGCGCTGACTTTTTTCCATTTGCTTTTTAACACGGGTACGAATTTTCTTTTCTACTTGAAGCAAGTCGATCTCGCCTTCCATTAATGCCATCAAATGCTCTAAACGTACATTAACATCGATAATTTCTAAAACTTTTTGCTTATCAGCTAGTTTAAGAGGCATATGAGCTGCCATTGTATCAGCAAGTTGCTCAGCGTCATCTATACCCGATACTGAAGTTAGTACTTCTGGTGGGATTTTTTTATTAAGCTTTACATACCCTTCAAATTGAGAAATAGCAGAACGAATCAATACTTCTATATCATCGTTGAGTTCTGTACTAAGACTTACATACTCAATTTCAGCGCTAAAATACTCCTCTGTTTCCACAAATTTCTTTATCGTTGCGCGTTGCGCACCTTCTACTAATACTTTTACGGTACCATCAGGGAGTTTTAACATCTGTAAAATAGTTGCTACTGTACCCGTACTGTATACGTCATCAGCTTGCGGATCATCAACAGCAGCATCTTTTTGCGCAACAAGAAATACCTGTTTATCATTCTCCATGGCTAAATCTAGACAGCGAATTGACTTTTCACGACCAACAAAAAGTGGGATCACCATTTGCGGGTAAACAACAACATCTCTTAAGGCTAAAACGGGGATCTCAACGACACCAGATAATTCTTTACTCATTGGCTACCTTCTTGGGAATTGTTTTAATTAATAGAAAAAATAAAGCTATAGAATCTATATGGGGCTAGGCTGTTAACTTTCAACAAGAGATAAAAAATAAAGAGAGAAACTTTTTCTTATAACGCATTAATATTAGTCGTAGATCAAAAAAGCCTCAAGTAGTATGTAATTATTATAGATAATAGTTACATACTACTTGAGGCTAATATTCTAAAGCTTAAGCTTTATATCTGGACGGTAAAATTACTCAGAAGCAGCTTTTTCTTGCTTACTGTCATAAATAACAATCGGCTGGCTTTCACCTTTAATTGTATTTTCATCAACAACAATTTTACTAACATTTTCCATTGATGGTAACTCATACATAGTATCAAGTAAAACAGCTTCAACGATAGAGCGTAAACCACGTGCACCAGTTTTTCTATCCATAGCTTTACGTGCTATAGCGTGGAGCGCATCAGTTCGGAACTCTAACTCAACATTTTCCATATCAAATAGTGCAGTAAATTGCTTAGTTAACGCATTTTTAGGTTCTTGTAATATTTGAATAAGAGCATCTTCATCAAGTTCACGTAAGGTTGCCAAAACAGGTAAACGCCCAATAAACTCAGGAATTAAACCATACTTAACTAAATCTTGTGGCTCAACTTCAGCCAAACTATCTGTTAATGATTTCTCTTGATCTTTACCACGCACTTCTGCGCCAAAACCTATACCGGTACCGGTATGATTGCGCTGCTCAACAACTTTATCTAAACCCGCAAACGCTCCACCACATATAAACAGTATTTTAGAAGTATCTACTTGTAAAAACTCTTGCTGCGGGTGCTTACGACCACCTTGAGGAGGTACTGAAGCAACGGTGCCTTCAATAAGCTTTAATAACGCTTGTTGAACACCTTCACCTGAAACATCACGAGTTATAGACGGATTATCAGACTTACGTGAAATTTTATCAATTTCATCAATGTAAACAATACCACGTTGAGCTTTCTCTACATCATAATCACATTTCTGTAATAACTTTTGAATGATGTTTTCTACATCTTCACCAACATAACCAGCTTCGGTTAAGGTTGTTGCATCAGCCATAGTAAATGGTACGTCTAATAACCGTGCAAGGGTCTGTGCTAGTAATGTTTTACCACTACCTGTTGGTCCAATCAGTAAAATATTACTTTTACCCAGTTCAACACCATTATGAGTATCGCCATTACGTAATCGTTTATAGTGATTATAAACGGCAACTGCTAATACTTTCTTAGCATGATCTTGACCAATAACGTATTCATCTAGGCTTTCACGTATCTCCATAGGAGATGGCAATGCCTCTTTACTTTCTTTTGGCGAAATTTCAGAAATTTCTTCACGAATTATATCGTTACACAGCTCTACACATTCATCACAAACAAATACTGATGGGCCAGCAATTAATTTACGTACTTCATGTTGGCTTTTGCCACAAAATGAGCAGTAAAGTAATTTACCATTATCGCCACCACTTTTAATATCGGTCATGCCCTACCTCTAAAATTTAAAACCAATAAATCCATTTATTACTCAATCTACACCGTTAAGTATACACCGAAATCCTATTTATCGTTACGTTGTTCTAATATGGAGTCAACTAATCCATATTCAACCGCTGCTTCTGCACTTAAAAAATTATCTCGATCTGTATCTTGAGAAAGTTGTTCTAACGTTTGGCCGGTATGCTCAGCCATTAATTTGTTAAGTTTATCTTTTATAAATAATATTTCTTTAGCATGAATTTCAAAGTCTGAAGCTTGCCCTTGGAAACCACCAAGAGGCTGATGAATCATCACTCGAGCATTAGGTAAACAATAACGTTTGCCCTTTTCGCCGCCTGACAATAAAAAGGCTCCCATACTTGCCGCTTGGCCAATACAAACCGTACTAATATTTGGCTTGATAAACTTCATGGTGTCATATATTGCCATACCAGCTGTTACTGAACCACCTGGAGAATTTATGTATAGATAAATATCTTTATCTGGACTTTCAGATTCTAAGAATAATAACTGCGCGATGATTAAGTTAGCCATATGATCTTCAACTTGACCACAAAGGAAGATTACACGCTCTTTTAGCAGTCTAGAATATATATCATATGAACGCTCACCTTTAGCTGTTTGTTCAACAACCATAGGTACTAATGCGCTTTCAATACCTGCAGTACTGCTTTGTGATGACACTTGAGATGATCTTTGCGATGTAATTTGAGAGTTAAACAAGAGTATACCTTCCCTTAATAAATAGTAATGGCCTGTATGTTGCCATACAAGCCATTAAATTTAAGCGATTGCTTAGTTAGTTGTCAACGTAAAACTAATGAAAAGTAAGCTTTACTTAGCTTCAGGGTTCATTATTTCATTGAAACTAGCTTTTTTGTCAGAAACGTTAGCTTTTTCGACTAAAAGTTCAACAGCTTGCTCTTCTAAAGCAACGTTTTGCATCTGCTGCATAAGCTCTTTATTGTTAGCATAGTATTCAATGACTTCTTTAGGATCTTCATAAGCAGAAGCCGCAGAAGCAATTAGTTCATTCACTTTACTTTCATCAACCTTAAGCTCATTCACTTTAATCACTTCACCTAGAAGTAAACCGATTTTAACACGACGTTCTGCTTGCTCTGTAAACATTTCAGCAGGTAGTTGTGGTAAGTTTTTAGGGTCCATTTGGCCTTTGAAACGTTCCATAGCTTGTTGACGTAAAACATCAACTTCTTGCGTAACAAGTGCAGCGGGTAAACCAACTTCATGTCCAGCTAATAAACCATCAATAACTTGTGTTTTAACTTTAGCTTTCACTGCTTGCGTTAATTCACGTGCCATATTTTTACTTACTTCAACACGTAGAGCTTCAACACCACCTTCTTCAATGCCAAAAAGTTTTGCAAACTCTTCATCAATTTCAGGTAAAATTGGACCTTCAGTTTTATGAATAACAATATCAAACTCTGCATCTTTACCTTTGAGGTTTTCAGCATGGTAATCTTCAGGAAAAGTTACCTTAATAGTTGCTTCGTCACCAGATTTCATACCAGTAACTTCTTTCTCAAAACCAGGGATCATACGACCTGCGCCTAGTTCTAGTTCAAAGCTTTCAGCTTTACCACCTTCAAACTCTTCACCGTCGACACGACCAATGAAATCAAGTGTTAACTTATCGCCTACTTTAGTTTTACGTTTATTTTCTTTCCATGTTTGATGTTGCTTTTGTAGCGTAACAAACATTTCATCTAAATCGGCATCAGTGACGTCTACATCTGGACGTTCAATAGCGATTTTTTCTAAATCTTTTAATTCAACAACTGGGTAGACTTCAAAAGTTGCTTCAAACTCTAATGCTTTACCATCTTCATTACTTTTAGCAACAAATGAAGGACGGCCAGCTGGATTGATTTTTTCTGCAACAATAGCATCAACAAAGTTACGCTGCATGATTTCACCAGCGACTTCTTGGCGTACTGATTTACCGAAGCGTTTTTGAACTACTGACGGTGGTACTTTACCTGGACGAAAACCGTTAATACGCTGTGTTTTACTGATTTGACGAAGACGATTCTTTACTTCTACATCTACTTTTTCGGCTGGAACAGAAATAGTCAGACGACGTTCCAAACCTTGTGTAGTCTCAACTGAAACTTGCATTTAAATACCTCAAAAACTTAGCGTATTACGCTTTATACGCATCAAATTAATAGTCAACACTTTTGATAAAACTTACCAAAATTGCGACAAAATGATGCCCTGTTACAAAAATATGACGTCAAATTATAGCGAGCAGCGGAAAAAGTTGCAAGGTGTAAGTTTAACCAATCAAGAAATTATTTACTATTTTGTTACGCGGGCAAACGTTCAACTTGTTTGGACTTTCACTTGTAAGACTACGGGGGAATAATTTTTTTATCATTTAACGATAATAAAAAATTTACTATGAACATGATTTTCAAGGAGTAGTAGTGATTACTATGGTTTGCATTAGAAAAGTGATAATTAGATAGCATTTATGGATTAAGGTGTATTTAGCAGATAAAAGACACATTAAAAAACAGAATAGTACGAGCGGGTTATAAAACTTATAAGTATTATAAAGATTAATACTTATTTAAAAAAATAAAGTGGTCGGTGATGCAAGATTCGAACTTGCGACCCCTTGGACCCAAACCAAGTGCGCTACCAAGCTGCGCTAATCACCGACATATAGTTTATAAAAATTGATTAGTTTTTAATAACAAAGTAAAAATGGGGTGGCTAAAGGGACTTGAACCCTCGACAACCGGAATCACAATCCGGGGCTCTACCAACTGAGCTATAGCCACCATAAAATCTCACATATCTATATATGGTGCGCCCTGCAGGATTCGAACCTGCGACCCACGCCTTAGAAGGGCGTTGCTCTATCCAGCTGAGCTAAGGGCGCAATCCCTACAAGGACATGCCACTTAAAAATAAAAGTGGTCGGTGATGCAAGATTCGAACTTGCGACCCCTTGGACCCAAACCAAGTGCGCTACCAAGCTGCGCTAATCACCGATATGTACTGTTGTTACTGACAATAAATTGCCTCGTTTCAACGGATGCGGATATTACCGAGTTGCTTGACATCAGTCAAACCTTTTTTTTAAATAAATAACTTTTCGGTTACTTTTAGCACAAGTCGCTGTATTCTTCTGCTACAAACTATTATTTTATGGCTAGTTTGTTCAAGATATAATTCTGAATATTTTACTGTTATATAGAAAATTATTCAGATATTAAATTCTCACTCTTAAGGATAATTTTTATAATCCTACTCAAGAGTGATACTCGTTACTAATTGACGTGTGTTTAATCACCATATCTGTACCTGATAGAGTTATTAAGTCAATGATATTGCATGACATTCTATTTGATAAATATGCTAAAGTGTATATAACAGCGAACTATTGCATATAACATCTAATTTTTTGTGTTAAAAAGTACCTTGAAGGAAATGTTAGCTATCGCGAGATTATACTCAGTAAAGTAAACCTACAATAGACGTGTAGTTTGTGGCAAAATAACGCTGTTTTTATTATTACTTAAACCAAGGTCAACATTAGAGTTATGACAGCATCATTGATCGATGGCAAAGCAATTGCCAAACAGCTTAGAGATTCAGTTAAAGAAAAAGTGAATTTACGTATTAGCCATGGCCAAAGAGTACCTGGTTTAGCCGTTATTCTAGTAGGATGTGATCCTGCTTCACAAGTATATGTGACTAGTAAGCGTAAAGCATGTGAGGAAGTTGGTTTTGTTTCACGGTCTTATGACTTACCTATCACAGCGTCAGAGCAAGAGCTATTAGCCTTAGTTAATGAATTAAATAACGATAACTCTATTGACGGTATCTTAGTACAACTGCCTTTACCTGCAGGTTTAAATTCTGATTTAATTATCGAGCATATTAATCCTCTCAAAGATGTTGATGGCTTTCATCCATCAAATGTTGGTAAGTTAGTATTAAGACAACCAGGTTTAAGACCTTGCACGCCTAAAGGTATAATGACACTACTTGAGTCAACGGGTGTTGATCTTAAAGGTCTAGATGCGCTTGTAATTGGAGCCTCTAATATTGTTGGTCGACCTATGGGATTAGAACTTTTACTTGCTAAATGTACAGTAACAACAACGCATCGCTTTACTCAGGACTTAGAAGGTAAGGTAAGAAATGCCGACATTATCGTTGTAGCTGTTGGCAAGCCTAGTTTTATCCCAGGCGAATGGATTAAAGCAGGTGCAATAGTCATTGACGTAGGCATTAACCGCTTAGATAATGGCAAATTAGTTGGTGATGTAGCTTTTGATATCGCTAAAGAACGAGCCTCATTTATAACTCCGGTACCTGGTGGTGTCGGTCCAATGACAGTAGCTAGCCTTATTGAAAATACACTAATTGCTTGTCAGCAAGCAACTCAGTAGCAGAGCTATTACATTGATGAGCTTAATCAATTTAAAGCTCAGCAATCAAAAACGGTAAATACGATA
Organism: Colwellia sp.; assembly: GCA_046710905.1. Lineage (GTDB taxonomy): Bacteria > Pseudomonadota > Gammaproteobacteria > Enterobacterales > Alteromonadaceae > Colwellia. The sequence continues at coordinate 4,055 of JBKEHN010000012.1, read as the reverse complement.
ATATTTACCGTTTTTATTTGAATCCAAGTTGCCTATCACACTAGTTAACTACAATTAAGTCAGCATTCAAGACTACTAGTCAATAGCTTAAGCTTTACGCCAGGTTGTTTTACCAGCGCCATCTTCTAGCACAATTTTCATGCTATTAAGTTTGTCACGAGCATCGTCTGCAAGTGGCCAGTTTTTATCAATACGTGCTTGGTTACGTTGTATAATAAGCGCTTCAATTATCGCTACTTCATCATTATCATTATCACCTTGCAAGAAAGCTGCAGGGTCAAGCTGTAATAAACCAATAACTTTACCCAGTGTAACTAACGTTGAAGCTAAATCACTTGCTAAGACATTATTATTATCAGTCTTGGCAACATTTAATTCTTTTGATATTTCAAAAAACACAGCTAATGCTTGTGGGGTATTGAAATCATCGTCCATTGCTTGGCAAAACTGCTTAACAAAACTCGATTCCCTCTCTAAAACATAATCACTTTGTATCTCTACATCACGTAACGAAGTATAAATTCGTTCAACAGATGCTCTCGCTTGCGTTAAGTTATCAATTGAATAGTTTAACTGACTACGATAATGACCTGTCGTTAAGAAAAAACGTACTGTTTCAGCATCGTATTGCGCTAATACATCTCGTATAGTGAAAAAGTTACCTAATGATTTAGACATTTTCTCTTGATCAACTTGCACCATACCTGTGTGCATCCAGTAATTTACATAAGGTGTATCTAGGGCACAACAGCTCTGGGCTATTTCATTTTCATGGTGAGGAAAGGTTAAATCAGAGCCGCCACCGTGAATATCAAAATGATGACCTAACTCTTTAGCATTCATTGCTGAACATTCAATATGCCAACCTGGACGACCTTCTCCCCAAGGAGATGTCCAGCTTGGCTCACCCGACTTAGCAGATTTCCATAAGACAAAATCAAGCGGATTATTTTTATTTTGATCAATTTCTACCCGTGACCCCGATTGTAATTGTTCCAGGTTTTGTCCGCTAAGCTTACCATAATCAGCATAACTAGAAACATTAAATAATACATCGCCCTGCCCTAGAGTATTGGCATTATCGCCAGCTACATAAGCATGTTCTTTAGCCACTAAGGTTTTAATCATCGCGATGATTTCATCCATGTGTGTGGTTACTCTTGGCTCTAAATCAGGTCTGGCCATATTGAGTGCATCAAAATCTTGATGCATAGCTGCAATTGTACGTTCTGTTAATGCTTCTGGTGTTTCGTTATTTTCATTAGCACGATTGATAATTTTGTCTTCAACATCAGTAATGTTACGAACATAGTTAACATCATAACCAGAAAACCGTAAATAACGGGTAATATTGTCAAAACTAATATAGGTGCGAGCGTGCCCTATATGGCATAAGTCATATACAGTGCAACCACAAACATATAAGCCTACTTTACCGGGATTAATGGGTGTAAAGGTTTCTTTTTGACGACTTAGCGTGTTGTAAATTTGCAACATGATATTTTATGATTCCTACTGAGTAGTTTTTATTGAATAAGGTTATAGCCGTTCCACTTCAAAATGTAGGGTTCAGTGGCAATTTAAAAGACTTTAGGCAAGGCATTCATTGTAAAAAATAGTTACTCGCTTTTTAAAATGAATAACGCTGTTTAAAGTCTTTTAAAAACTACCCGAAGATGAACATAGAACAACATCACTTCGTTGTTGCACCAATTTGTAAGAAAATACCATGACTTCATTGACGCGCCTATAGGTGAAATTCCTCTGTACTTCTGAATCTGCATATTGAAGTAGAACGGGTATTGATTGTACCTGAACAAATCTAAAGGATCATCAAGACTAATGCACTTTATAGCAAGTTAGCGTACAATTATGGCAATTAATATACATATTATTTATTAACACTTTTATTAACACTTAAGTAGAGACAATTATGATCATACTAAAAACAAATCTTGGCGATATTAAAATTGAATTAGACTTCGATAACGCCCCTGTTACTGCAAAAAACTTTCAACAATATGTAGAAGAAGGTCATTACAACGGCACTGTTTTTCATCGAGTAATTAAAGGCTTTATGGCACAAGGTGGTGGTTTCGCTCCAGGCTTAGACGAAAAAGAAACTCGCGCTAGCATTAAAAATGAAGCAAACAATGGTTTAAGTAATAAACTTGGTAGCTTGGCAATGGCAAGAACTCAAGAGCCACATTCAGCCTCTGCGCAGTTCTTTATTAATCTAACGGATAATAACTTTTTAGATTTCACTAGCGAATCTGTTCAAGGCTGGGGATATTGCGTTTTTGGTAACGTTGTTGAAGGTATGGATATCGTTGATAAAATGGCACTAGTCGAAACAGGCAATCTACATGGTCACGGTGACGTTCCAAAAGACGATATCTTAATTGAATCGGCTATTGTTGAATAATCTTAGCAACACGATGATTGATAATAATAGAACAGCGATAAGTTATTTTATTGCTGATTTACATCTAAGTGAAAACAGGCCTGATATCAGCGCCTGTTTTTTACGCTTTTTAAGAAATGATGCTATTGAAGCTGAAAAGCTTTATATACTTGGCGACTTATTTGAAGCTTGGGTTGGCGATGATGATGATAGCCCCTACCTTAAAACAATAGCAAATGCACTAACGACGCTGAGCCAGTCTGGAACAAAAATTTATTATATTCATGGTAATAGAGACTTCCTCTTAGGTCAGAGTTTTGCTAAAAAAGCAGCAATGCAGCTTTTACCTGAAATAGATACTATCGATCTTTATGGTCAACATGTAATTATAATGCATGGTGATACTTTATGCACACGTGATATCGACTACCAAGAGTTTAGGAAGAAATCTCGTTCTTGGTGGTGGCAATTAGCAGTGAAAAGTCTGCCTTTATTTATTCGTAAAAAAATGGCTGCTAATTATAGGAAAAAAAGTACTGCTGCTACGGCAATGAAATCGCAAGAAATTATGGATGTTACTGAAAGTGAAGTAATTGAATGTCTTGAAAAATATAAAAGTCAGTTGTTAATCCATGGCCATACACACAGACCAGCTGTACATAAAATATCTGCAAATGGCGCAAACGCCGAGCGTATAGTCTTAGGTGACTGGTATGAACAAGGTGCATGGCTAAAAGTCACTCCTGACTCTATTGAGTTATTAAATCAACCGTTAAGCTAATGCTTATACTTTGCTTATTTGTTAACTATCCATTCTTTGCCTACATATAACGGACAACACAAGTTAGCCGTTATAGTTTATTAGAGTAAGTTTTCTACTATTAAATAGGGCTTCCAGAGTGAAACTTAAAGTCCTTATCTGACGATGTAATTAACTCAGCCTCAACTTCTGCAAAATATGCTAGCCGCTCACTAATATCTTTTCCCGCTACTTGTCCGGCTAAGGTCAAATAATCTTGATAATGACGCGCCTCTGAGCGTAATAGCGAGATATAAAATTTATTCAAATCATCATCTAAGTGTGGAGCTAATTTAGCAAAACGCTCACACGAACGTGCTTCTATAAAAGCACCAATAATTAATTTATCAACCAAAGCATCAGGTTCAAAAGTCTTTACATGTTTTAGCATACCTTTAGCATAACGACCTGCAGTAAGACCATCAAAAGGAATATCTCGCTTGACCATTATCTCTAGTACTTGATAAAAGTGATGTAACTCTTCTTTTATTAACAACACCATTTTATCAATCAAGCTCTGGCTAAATGGCGACTTTACCTGAGTATTACTATTCTTGGGTAAAATAGCCTTAGATAAGTTGTTTTTATTGGCAAGTGAAGCTAGATCGCCCTTCTTCCGATATAAAAAATCTTCATACGGTTTAAACCATTCAAGTAATACGTTAGTAGTGTCTTTATCAACGGCATACTTCCGGATAAGATACATAGCAGTTTGTCCTGCCTTAAGCTCACAGGCAAGATGGTCTCGTAAAATTATTGGTAAATTTTCCTTTTTCTTCGCCTCATTTATCCAAGACTCAGGTGTCTCGCACGATAAAAAGTTTAATATCGGTATTAATAGTTGCTCTGCTT